>JBAUHD010000188.1:0-24175 GCA_049680085.1 Acidobacteriaceae bacterium | reverse complement strand
GGAACCATCCTCCTTCGGCGAGATTCCCCGCCTATTTAAGTGGAGTGTCGCCCTCCCTCCCCAAGTTGCCTCATGTACCGTCCGAACGACCTCGATCTTCGGCTATATGGAAAAAGGTATTTATGGCAAGTAAGACGTATGCGCTTTTCACCTCGCGACTTCCGCAGGAATTTTTTCGACGACTACCATATCCATCGCAAGTTGCTTGGGCGACGGCGGAACGAAAACGCGGCGGTTTATCCTAACGTCGCCTGCTATGCCTTTGACTCCATCACCTCGGAAATCATACTGTTCGGCGGGTTTGAAAAGACCCTGCTCGACGTCGTCTTTGCCCGCCTCGAGTTTCTCTCCGGCGATTTCAAGCAGACTGCGGCCATCGATATTGGCGCAAATATTGGCAACCATTTGCTCTATTTCGCGCAGCGCTTCGGCCATGTGTACGCAATTGAGGCGGATCCCAAAACATTCGAGCTGCTCTCCTTCAACATTACGCACACGGGCTCGTCCAATATCACGCCCATCCAGAGGGCGCTGGGCGAGGCGAGCGGCAAGCTGATGTTCGCGGAGCATCGCAACGAGGCGGCACGCTCCGGCATTGTTGATCCGTCCAGCAAAATGTGCGACTGGCTCCGCGAGCAGCCGGGACGCCTCTTCGAAGTGGAGGTGAGCGCGGGAGATGCGGTCTTCGCTGACCACAATATGCTCCCTGTTTCGCTCATTAAAATCGATGTCGAGGGCTTCGAGCACTCTGTGATTAAGGGCCTGAAATCTACCATCGAATCGTTCCATCCCATGATTCTGATCGAACAGCTTGCCAACGAAATCAGCGGCGGCACGTCGAAAACCATCGAACTACTGCGACAGTACGGCTATGACCGCTTCTACTCGCCCGAGAGCGCCAGCAGGATCAAGGGCCGCCGCACGCGGCTTGTTTCCAAACTGCTGCGAGGCGACACCATCGATCTCGAGCTGGTTGCCTCCTTTGCTCCAAAGCACTATCCGATGATCTTATGCTGCGCCGACAGCGGCCCTTTCAGCTTGAAAACAATCGTGTAACACAATACCAGCGGAAGTAATCCAATGAAGCCCAGACCCGCTCCAGAGAACCGCCGGAACATTCCGGACAGATCGTATGCTGAAATAGACCCTATGCCCACCGATCCCACACCTCCCGTCGCCCCCATCCATCCCGTCGAAACGCGAATCCACAACCGCACACTCAGCGATGACTACGCCTGGCTCCGCGACCGCGACAACCCCGAGGTTCTCGCCTATCTCGAAGCCGAGAATACCTACTCCAGCGCCATCACCGCGCCGGACGAGCCGCTCCGCCATACCCTCTACCAGGAAATGCTCAGCCATATCAAGGAGACGGATGTATCCGTCCCCTTCCGCGAAAATCGCTTCTGGTACTACTCGCGCACCGAGCAGGGCCTGCAATATCCCATCTACTGCCGCAAGCCCGGAATTGCCAGCCGCCCGACCGAGGCTATCGACGACAGCGCCCCCGAAGAGGTCATCCTCGACGTGAACGAACTGGCCAAAGACCAGCCCTTCATGGCCGTCCACTCGCTCACCGTCTCCGATGACGGTGACCTGCTCGCCTACTCCATCGACAACACCGGCTTCCGCCAGTACACGCTTCAGGTCAAGGACCTCCGCACTGGCCAGCTTCTCTCCGAGCGCGTTGAGCGCACCGGATCAGTCGTCTGGGCCGCCGACAACCGCACCCTCTTCTACACCGTCGAGGATGAAGTGCAGAAGCGTCAATTCCGCCTCTACCGGCACACCCTCGGCCAAACGCAGTCCGAAGACGCGCTCATCTACGAGGAAACCGACGAGCGCTTCAACATTGGCGCCGGACGCACTCGCGACGGCGAATACCTCATTCTCGAATGCTCCAGCCACACCACCACCGAGGAGCGCTTCCTGCGCGCCGCCACCCCCGAAGCCCAGTGGACGCTGATCGAACCCCGCCGCGACAACTTCGAATACTACGCCGACCATCGCAACGGTCTGCTCTACATCCGCGTGAATGATACGGGACGAAATTTTCGCCTCGTCACCGCGCCCCTCTCCGCGACCTCCAGCGCCAACTGGACCGAAATTCTCCCGCACCGCGCCGATGTGATGCTCGAAGACGCCGATCTTTTTGCGACCTTCTATGTCGCCGTGGAGCGCCGCGCCGGACTGCCGCACCTCCGCGTCGCGCACTTCGCCGGTGAAGGTTCAGCATTTTCAAAATCTGAAGAAATCGCCTTCCCTGAGCCGGTCTACACGGCACATCCGCATACCAACCGCATCTTCGACACAACCAAATACCGCTACGGATATCAGTCGCTCGTCACTCCCGGTTCCGTTTTCGAGTACGACATCTCCACCGGCGAATCCAGGCTGCTCAAGCAGATCGAAGTCTCCGGCAACTTCGACAAGTCCCTCTACGCCTCCGAGCGAATCTTCGCTAAAGCATCCGATGGCGTGGAGGTCCCCGTCTCCCTGGTCTACCGCAAGGACAAATTCCAGCGCGGCAAAAACCCGCTCTTCGTTTACGGATACGGCTCGTACGGCTACTCGCTGCCCATCGCCTTCAGCAGCAACCGGCTCAGCCTGCTTGATCGCGGATTCGTCCTCGCCTACGCGCACATCCGCGGCGGCGGAGACATGGGCAAGCCCTGGCACGATGCCGGACGCCTCATGCAAAAGCGCAACACCTTCACCGATTTCCTCGCCGCTACCCACCACCTGCTCGACAACGGGTACGGAGACCCCGCCCGCGTCGCCGCCGAAGGAGGCAGCGCCGGTGGCCTGCTCATGGGCGCGGTCGTCAACATGGAACCCGGCCTCTACCGCGCCGTCGTATCCCACGTTCCTTTCGTCGACGTGATGAACACCATGCTCGATGCCTCGCTCCCGCTCACCGTTCCCGAATACGAGGAATGGGGCGACCCCAATCAGCCCGAAGCCTTCGAATACATGCTTAGCTACTCGCCTTACGACAATCTCAAAGCCGGGCCGTATCCGGCGATGCTGATTAAGACCTCGCTCTACGACAGCCAGGTCATGTACTGGGAACCAGCCAAATACGTAGCCAAACTCCGCCGCCTCAACACCAATACGAAACCATTACTGTTACATATTAATATGACCGCCGGCCACGGTGGAGCCTCCGGCCGCTACGACTACCTCAAAGAAATCGCCTTCGACTATGCCTTCCTCATCCACCAGCTCGACGTTCACGCTTGATGTGAAATTAGAGTTGTCATCCCGACCGGAGCGAAGCGCAGTGGAGGGATCTGCATTTCTCCAAACCAGCCACAGCGGATGAGTGTAACATCGCTCACATAACTTTCTGTCAGTAATGATCCACAGGCTAGGTGATGGATTATGAGTTCTGACCCACTTCAATATTTCTCGTTGTGGATATACATCTCTGCGGCGGTCTTTTACAGCGCTGTGACCCTCGGAGGCGCACTGCGCAAGGGAGATGCCCAAGTCTTTTCCAAGCAGAATGCTAAACCACTATCGGCAATCCTTGTGGTCCACTTCGAATTCCTCACTGTCCTGCTGGGCTTGATGTGGATTGTACCCCTCGTCTATTCCTACCTGCCTAGCTGGATAACTGATACGTATCGTTTTCGCGGCGCAACCATCTCGAATCTTGAGCTTTTATTCTGCTTTGCAACGGGGGTGATGTATCTCATCGAGAGACGACATATCTACGCGAAGACAAAGATAGATGAGCCTTCGGGCCTCCATTCGTTGGAATGATCAGTTCAAAAACAATGGTCCATCCTTGCAGTTGTGCTTGGAACTCATATATCTGCTGATAAGCGTGGAATCTGAACGCTGACCGCTGATCGCTGATCGCTCCGAATACGCCGCAACACCACCCAACTCAACACCGCCAGCGAACCATCCGTAAGCAAACTCGCCCACGCCGCACCCTCCCACGACCAGCGTGGGATAAGCCACGCGCACAGTGCCAAATTCAAAACCGCAGCCCCAACCTGAGTCGCCGTCCGATACCACTGCGAAGCCGAAGCCGTAATCGTAGTCCCCCACGCATAATGCAGCACCCGTAGCAGCGGCAGTAGCGAAAGCCATCGTAACGCCACAACCGACTCCCGAAATGAAGGCCCAAACAACCACGGCAGCAGCCCCGCCCCAAAGAACAGCGCCGCCGCCGCCCCAACCCCATACAGCAGAGTCCGCCGCAGAATCCGGTTCGATAACGCATGAGCCCGCTCCACATCTTCGCCGCCCTCGCGAAACAGCCTCGGAGTCGCAGCCGCATAGATGCTGTACAGCGGGGCAGAAGCAACATCCGCCACACGATACGCCGCCCCATAGATGCCGGCCCCAAACGTCTGCCCCAGGCTCACCAGGAACGTCTTGTCCACATCGTTGTAGAGCGAAATCGACGAGTTCGACAGCGAGAAGCTGAACCCCTCGCTCCAGTCCCGCCGCCGCATCCGCTCAAACCTCGGCCATCCAAAACGAGCCGTCACCAATCCGCAAGCCGCCGCCCCAACCACCAGCGGAGCGATCCAATAAATACGCGCCCACAGCAGCGCATCCACGCGCCCGCCCCACCACCGCGCATACGCGAACACCGCTCCGGCCAGAACCGCGCGCCCCAGATTCATCGCCGCCGTCAGCTTGGCCATCGCCCGCAATTGCCCCGCCCCTTGCAGCGCGCGCCCCGCGAGCTGCGCCGCCTTTCCAAACAGCCCATCCGAAACTGCAATCCACGGCACCAGCAGCCGCAAAGGGCCACTCAGAAACACATGCCCTAGTCCGATCGCCATCACCAGCAGCACCACAAATCCCACAGCCGAAACCCGCAGCGCTGCTCCCCACGTCGTCGCAAACGAGCCTCGATCGCGGCTCACGTTTCGCAGCAGGATCATCTCCATCCCGCAACTGCTGAACTGGTTCAGCACCGCCACCAGCGCCACCACCCCAACGAACGCGCCGTATTCGCGGCTGCCCAGCGTCCTCCCCATCAGCACGAAGTAGACAGCCTGGAATCCCAGCGCGGCCATCTGCCCGCCGATCATCCACGCCGACCCGCGCCGAATCCCGTCGCTCATGCCAAAGCCTTCGCGGGTGCCCCACATCTCGATTTTGAGATGTGGGAGAGAGAGTGCCCAAGCACCTCGTCATACTTCTCTTCCAGCCAAGCCGTCTGCCGTCGCAGGTTGAACAGCCGCTCCACCCGAGTTCGCCCCGCCTCGCCCATCCGCGCCGCGACTGATTCAAACCGCAGCAGCGACACCAACGCCTCCGCCAACGCGCCCGCATCGCGCTCCGGGACCAGCAGCCCTGTCTCGCCGTCCACTACTTCAATCCCAGGCCCGCGAAAGCCCGCCACCGGAAGCCCCATGGCTTGCGCCTCCAGCACCACCAGGCACAGCCCTTCGGCGTCGCCATTTGCGGCTACCACGCTGGGAACCGCAACCACCGCGGCCCGCCGCATCCACTCCCGGACGACCGCGGCCGACGCCGCGCCGAAGAATTCGCATCGCAGCAGCGAGCCGCGCGCCTCCGCCCCCAGCGCGCCACGCAGCGGACCATCGCCCAACACAACCAATCGCGCCTCCGGCATTTGCGCTTCCACCATGCGCATGGCGCGCAGCAGATGCGCGCACCCTTTCTTCTCGACAAGCCTCCCCACAAATAGGACCAGGGGCTCTTTTGCTTTTGACTCAGGCGCGCGGAAAGCTTCTACATCAATCCCAATCGGATGCACCCACAGATTCTGTTCCGGAAACCCGCGCTCTAAAGCCTTCTGGCGAATCCACTCCGAAACGCAGACGAATACACTCGCCCGCTCCCACAGCGCCCGCCTGTTCCGCAGATAAATCCGCCCCGTGTTTGTCTCGCGAAGCGCGGCATCTTCGCTCGTCACGTCGTACCCGTGCAGAGTCACGAACATTGGAACCCGCAGCCGACGCTGAATCGCCAGCGCAGCGCACGCATCGGTCGCAAAGTGCGCGTGAATCAATTCTGCCCCGACCGCTCCCAGCCGCCGCAAAAAGCCTGGCGCAAAGCCCATCCGCAAATAGACCCGGCGCGCGGCGCGCTCCCCTATCGAATTGTTCGAAGCAGCCGCGATCACCCGCGCGTCATCCAGCGGCAGCCCTCCGGAAACGCGCTTCAGTCCCGCGAACCACGGCTCGTATCGCCGCAACGCCGCCGCTTGTGCGACGATGAACGTCTCGGAAACCGGCAGCAGCTCACTGCGAAACAGCAGCACACGCCTCACGCGCGCTCCTTTCACTAACGCGCTCGGCGTCCATCCCCGCGCGCAGCCGGTCCTCCACGGCGAGAAATTCCACGTTGGCCAGCGCCGCCACATACAGCGTCCAGAACATCCCGTTGTAGATCAGCAGCGAATTTTCATCGAGGTCGTAAAGCAGAATCAGCGCCAGCACAAAGACCATCCACATCACGCGATCCACTTCGCCCATTCGCAAATGCGCCCACAGCCGCCGCCATGCCCGCAGATAGCTCAGCGCGAAAAGCGCCAGCCCCACGCCGCCAAGCTCCAACCATATTTCCAAAAAACCGTTGTGCGCGTGAAACACCATGAAGTGCACCGCCGCCACCACGCGAAACGCTTCGCCCTGAGTCCCGCGCCAGAAAGCGTCATATCCCCAGCCCAGCAGCGGCCTTTGCGTGATGAAAATCCACGTCTGCTTCCAGATCAGCGTTCTTCCTGAAAGGGTCGCGTTGCGGCCCATCCACTCCAGCAGCGCGGGCAGCGAAAAGTATGTTGCCGCAGTGGTCGCGGCCATCAGCCAAAATGCGGCCAGCGCGGCCAGCACCCGCGTGCGCGCCTCCAGCCGCTTTGCCAGCATCAGCCCGCCCCAGAGCAGAAGCAGCGCAGCCTCAATGAGCCACGCCGACCGCGACCCGCTCATGTACATGACCAGCAGAAACAGCCCCATGCTGGCGACACGCTGCCATGATGCCTTCCAATCCACGAGCAAGACCGCCGTGGCCAACACCATCATGCGTCCGCAGGCGTTCTTCTGCGTGAATACGCCCTGCCAGTCGGCGTGGTGCCCCGCCGAGGCGTCCAGCCCCAGGTGCGGAAACCCCAGCGCCATCACGACGGTTCCCGCAGCCAGCGCGAGCATGGCAATGCGCAGAATCGCAAGCTGCCGCCGCACCGGAAACCGCATCGCCAGATACAGCCCGAACACCCCGGCCAGCGCAAACGGCAGCGACCGCCGCAGAGAATAGAGCGGAAACTGCGACCACAGCGCGGAAGCCACCACCAGCGCGGCCAGCGGCAGCGCCCACTGCATCGCGCCCAGCCACCGAAGGACCCGCGCCGCCTGACGCAAAAGCAAAAACGCAATCGCGCCGTAAACTACAAGCTGCGAGCCCACGCCGCCATAGAACATGAGCCGCGTGGCTTCCCCGCCGGTAGACTCCAGCGCCTGGTTGGGAGCAATGAATGGAATCGCGCCCTGCACGGCGAAGAACGCCAGTATCGCCGCGCAGCAAAGCTCTTCGACGATTGTGACCCGCTCCAACGAGCCGCGCTCCATTCGTCAGCGACCCGCGTAGATCAATGCGGAACTCGCCGACGCGACGATCGAATTCGTCCCCATCAGGATGTTCTTCGCAAAACTGAACGGGACATAGATCACGTCATTCGCCTGCAACAGCTCATCCGGAGCCTCGCCCTTCTCGATCTCCCGTAGCGGCAGGGGCTCCTCGTCATATTCCCCGTTCAGGTTATGAATCACCCGCGCCCGCTTCTCATTCGCCGTCCGGTTCACACCCGCTGCCATCGCAATGGCCTGCAGCACCGTCATGCGTGATTCGTTCTCCATGGTGTAGCCGCCCGGCCTGCCCACGTCTCCCAGCACGTACACAATCCCGGCCTTTGGAACCAGGATCGTGTCCCCCGGATCGATCATCACGTTCGCCATCAGCGCGTCGTCCGAGCGGTTTGAGAGAAATACTCGCTCCTCGCGCCGCTTCGCTCCCGGCGCGCGCTCCACCATGATGTGCCGATCAGCGATCGGAGTGAGCCCTCCGGCCATGGCCAGCAGATCCAGCAGCGTCCGCGCTGTCGTGATGTTGTAGGTCCCCGGCTTTTCCACCTGCCCCAGAACTGCCACCGGCTGCGTCGCAAATTCCTCCACAAAAACAGACACGCTGGGATGCTTCAAGAAATTCCCAATCAGGTATTTCCCATCGATAAACGCCGAAGCCTGCGCCGGATCGAGCCCGGCGACATGTATCTCTCCAATCAACGGCAGGCTTACGTCGCCGGAGTCCAGCACCCGCGCCCGCTGCTCCAGCTCGGGCTCGCGCAGCACCGTAACGTGCAGCAAATCTCCCGGACCGATCAGCAGACTCTCCTTGCCCGAAGACTTCACGGCGTTGGCCACGAGCGCTTTGCCCATGGTCGGCGCGTCCTTCGCCGGAGTCAGCGCCTTCGGCTCAAATTTCTGCGCCGCCGCGGAACCTCCCGCGCACAACAAGCCCGCCAGCAACAGGAACACGGAAGCCGCGGAGATGCGGCCTCTGCGGTGGCAAGCCATTTCATTCCGGAAGGCGGAATCTGATCGCTGACTGCGGATCGCGGATCGCTCGCTCATCGCACCCTCCTTCCGTAACCCGGGCCCTTGTATCCGTAATAGGCCACATAGTCCGGGGATTTTGCCGGTATGCCGTTCATCACCACATCCAGTTCCGCGCGCTCCGGAAGATTTTTTTTCAGCATTCGATAGCTCCGCTGCGCCGCCTGCATGGTCGTCGATTCATACCGCACCAGCAGCAGAGTGCGGTCACAGAGATGCGCAAGGCGCGCCGCGTCCGGAACCGGAAGCACCGGCGCGCTGTCCAGCAGCACAAAATCGTACCGATCCCGCCATTCGTTCATCAGCGCATCCATGCGCGAGGAAGCCAGCAGCGCAACGGAACCTTCATTCGCATTGCCCGCCCAGATTGCGGAGAACCCTGGCATCTGCACATGGGCCTCCGGCGGAATTCCCGTCGCCAATGCTTCGGCCAGCCCGCTCGACTGCGCCGCCCCCAGCAGCGTGTGCAGCGAAGGGCACAGCAGGTCCGCGTCCACCAGCAGCACGCGCGCATCGGAGCGCGCCAGCGACGTGGCCAGCGACGCCGCCAGCCGGCTCTTCCCCTCGCCCGGAACCGCGCTCGTAATCAACACTACCTGCGAAGATTCTCCTCGTGGAGGCAGCGCGAACGAATGCGGCAAGCCCGACGCCGCACCCAGCAAACCAGCCTGCCTCCCTCGCCCGAACCAGCGCGGCTTTTCAAACGCCGGAACCACCCCCGCGACCGAAGCGCCCAGCGTCCGCTCCAGATCATCAATTGACCGCACCCGCGCGTCCGTGGCTTCGCGCACCAGCGCGCCCGCACAGCCAAAAAACAGTCCTCCCGCCAGCGCCGCGGCAAAGCACAACGGAACATTCGGACTATGCGGATGATCGCCCGGCGGAACCATTCCCGCGTTCACCACCGTCAGATTCGTCGCACGCAAACCCTCCAGCACGCCGGCCTCTTTCAGCTTCCCCAGCAGCCCGCTGTACAAATCGCGGCTCGCATCCGCCTCCCGTTTCGCCAGCTCATACGCTTCCGCGCGATCGTTCGCGGCATTCGCGATCTCCTTCTGCTTCTCGAACGAGGCCCGCGCCTCGTCCTCCGCGCGCTGCGCAATTTCATAGTCCGTATGCGCCCGCGCGCCAATGCGCGCAATTTCCTGTTGAATCGGCTTATCAATCCCTTTCAGTTGGCCGCGCAGCTCCGCCATCTCAGGAAACGCGCTTCCATACCGCGCCGTGTCCTCCGCGATCTGCTCGTTGACCGCCGCCTCGCGCGCACGCAGCGTCTGCAACAGCGCCAGCGAATTCGTCATCGCCGGACTCGCGCCCGCCGCCGCATTTCCCGCCAGCCCCGAAATCAGCTCCGGATCGCCGCTCTTGGCCACCTGCCACACCGCCTGCTTCAGAATCCGGTTGGACTCCGCCGCCGCCAGCGCGCCATTCAGTCCATCGAGCCGCGCCAGCACCAGGTTGTGGGCAGCATCCTCGCCATAAATGCCCGTCCCCTGCTGCAACCGATTCGCCTCCTGCTGGAGCTGCTCTGTCTGCTTCTTCAACCCTGCCAACTGGCCCGACAGCCAGTCCGAAGCCTGCGCCGTTGCCTGAAAGCGCGACTCAAACGTGTACTCCCGCAGCGCCGCGACCAGCCGGTTCACTACGGCTGAAGCTGTCCCCGGGTCCGAACTCGAATAGCTCACATCAATCAGCCGCGTGCCCGTCACTGGCGCAACCTTCAAATGGCTCGCGAAAATCCGTAGCGCCACATAGCGCCGGTTTGGAGCCTTATCCAGCGGCACACTCAATGGCTCCAGCGGTTTTCTCCAAAAGCGCAGGCTGGCGCCGATACCGCGCTTATGGGCGGGAAAATAATCCGCCGTCGGCTCCAGCTTCAATTCGTTGATCACCGTCAGCGCCAGCGCGCTCGACTGCAAAATCCGCGCCTCCGTCTGCAACGTCATAGTCGTGTCCAGCGCGTCGGAGTCCGCATCCTCCGGCCCTCCGGTCACGCTTCGGTCCAGCCCCAGCGTGCCCGGATCATTCTTCTGAACCTCGATCTGTCCCGTTGCCAGATAGCGCGGCGTGGCAAGCGCGCAATATAGCGTGGCCAGCGCGGCCATCCCCAGCACGCAGCCAATAAGAATTCCGCGCCGCCGCCGAAAGATCGAGAACAACTCCCCCAGCGTCCACTCGCGCCGAACGGGGGAGGACAGATCGCTTCGCTCCAGCACGCGCCCGCGCATTTCCATCGCCTTGTTCATGCGTTCCGCACCACCACGACAGATCCGTCAAAGTCAAAGCTGAAGTCCATCTCGCTCAACCCCGCGCCCGTCATCGCTTCCCGCAATCTGCACCGGTCATTGGTCTGGAACAGGAGAAAACCGCTCCCGCCCGCGCCCACCAGCTTGCCGCCCGTCGCCCCGCCCGTCGTCATGGCCAGCGCGTACAGCTCATCAATCCGCCCGTTCGTCATGCCCGCCGAACGCACGCGCTTGCGCCGCCAGTGCGCATCCATCAGCGGACCAAACTCCGCGATTCTCCCCGCCTCCAGCACGCTCTTAATCTCGCGCCCAAGCTCCTTCGCAAAATGCAGCCCGTCCAGCATGGCTCGGTCGCCGGCCAGCGACCGAGCCTTCTGGTCCGCCAGCAATGCGGAGGCATTGCGCGTGTAGCCCGCGAAAAACAACATCAGCGAGTCACGCAGCTCGCGCACCCGCGCGTCGCTCATCTGCAGCGGAGCCACCTTCACCGCGCCGTCCGTAGCGTATTCCTGGCAAAGCAGCCCGCCATAAGCGGCGATGTACTGGTCCTGCTTGCCGACCGGCTCGCCGAGCCGCGTCATCTCCACTTCAATGGCCTCGCGCGCCAGCTTCTCCGCGCATACCGGCTCGCGCTTGTGCGCGTGGAGGGCATGCATCAGCCCCACTCCAAACGTCCCCGACGACCCCAGCCCGGT
The DNA here is from genome assembly GCA_049680085.1 of Acidobacteriaceae bacterium. Lineage (GTDB taxonomy): Bacteria > Acidobacteriota > Terriglobia > Terriglobales > Acidobacteriaceae > Silvibacterium. The sequence goes on along the minus strand of JBAUHD010000188.1, from coordinate 12,628 downwards.
GCCCGCCGGAACATCCGCCACGCTCACCACCTCCAGCGGCTCCGGAACCCCCTGCATCTCCAGCGCCTCCCTCATCAGCGGATGCCGGATCTCCGCCCGTGTCGAGGCGTGCTCCGCCTCCGAATACTTCAGAAAATATCCCGGCAGAAAACTTCGGTTCACCGTGATGTAGACATACTTCGTAATCGCCGCCGACAGCACAAACCCTCCGAACTCGCTTGAATACGAAGGAAGATCCGTCCCTCCGCCGCCCAGCGAGATCCGCAACGGAGTCCGCGTCATAATCACGCATCCACTCCCGCGCCCGCCAGCAGCCGCCCGCGCAGAAACGCATCCGTCTCCGCCAGGCCATCGACCGATCCAATTTCAAAAAAACGCTCCGGCACTTCAAGGCCGGCCATCGCGCCGCGCGCAATTAAATCGCTCTGCACTTCCGAAAGATCAAATGCCGCTCCTTCCGGCCAATCCGCAAATGCCGCCGCTGAATAAATCCCGAGCCCGTAGTCGATGTGCCGCATTTCCACAGACCGCTCCCGCTTGTCATAGCGAACAATCCTTCCCTTCGCGAACTCCACATTGCTTGCGTCCCATCGATTCTCGTTTCGGAACACCGTCATCAGGCCGAGTTGTCCCGAATCTTCGAACGCGCGCAGCGCCGGGTCAAATGCCGCCGTCAAATAGCTGTCTCCATACATCACCCAGAATCGCGGCCCCAGCATCGGCAGCGCTTTCCGAATCGCGCCGCCGGTTCCCAACAACGGCGGGCCGTCAAAGCAATACCGCACCCGACAGCCAAACCCATCGCCATCCCCAACGAAGTCGCTAATCATTCCGCCCAGATGTCCGCAGCAGATCACCACATCACGAACTCCCTGGCTCGCCAGCAACTGAAGCTGATGCGCGATGAATGGCTCGCCCGCAACCTCCAGCATCGACTTCGGAATCCGCTCCGTCATCGCGCCCAGGCGGCTCGCCATGCCTCCGGCCAGCAACGCCAGCGGGAGTCCAGCCTCACTCGCGTCAGCCTCAGGCGGGAATGCACGCATCAATCGCCGGCTCCTTTTCCGACTCAGCCATCATTTCCTGCAACGAACGCCGCACAGCCTCGCGGCAACTCAGTCGCGGCTTCCAACCCAGCGCCCGAATCCGCGACGAATCCAGCCGCACCACCGGAACATCGCCCATCCATCCCCGGTCGCCGCCCGTGTACTCCCATCGCGGTCTCGGCTGAATCCCCAAAACTTCCGCGGCCATCTCCGCAATTTCCGTCACCGTAATCGCGTCTTCCGTCGCCACATTCCATACATGGAAACCCGTCTCGACGCGCGTATTTGCCAGCAGCACAGCCGACACAACATCGCCCACATGGACGTAGCTCTTGCTCTGCCGCCCATCGCCCAGAATCCGCAGCCGCGACGGGTCTTCCCGCAGCCGCCGCAAAAAGTCAAACCCCACGCCGTGCGTCTGCCGAGCGCCCACCACATTCGCAAAACGGAATGCGCACGCGTCCATGCCAAACATCGCGCAGTAGCTCGCGATCAACGCCTCACCCGCCAGTTTGCTCGCCCCGTACGTCGAAACCGGCTGTAGCGGAACCGAATCTTCCCGCAATACCGTCTCGCCGCGCTCTCCATACACGCCGCTGCCGGAGGCATACAGCAGCCGCGCCACACCCGCGCGGCGCATCGCTTCCACCACGTTATTGGTAAGCAGCGTTCCCGCATAAAAATCAATCTCCGGCTCCGCAACCGCTCGCGCAATGTCAGGATTCGACGCCAGATGAATGACCAAATCGTGCCCGCGCACAACATCTGTCAGAGAAGGAAGATAGGCTGCGTCGCCTCGAACCACATACAGTCGCGCGTCGTGAATATGCTGTTCAAAGTGCCGCTCCCGCCCCGATGAGAAGTTATCGAACAGCGTGACGCGGCGCGTCTCCGCTCGCCCCAGAAGCGCGTCCGCAAAGTGGCTGCCGACAAAACCGGCGCCGCCTACTATGCAGACGCTAAGTTCGCCGATACTCCCGCTAACTTCCCGCATACCTTCGCCTGACTACCAATGGCTTTGAACTACGGCAATAGTGGATTTTCCGCAACAGTATCACCCCGACCCAAAATGGAACAGATTACCTAAGTTATGAAGTTGTAGTTGTTTGCAATTGACGCGCCGCGCGCACCCGTTGCCTCATGGCCTTAGTCCCATCAACTTCGACGACGAAAGGTCATCGTGGCGCAACCGCTCATCACCGTCGGACTGCCCGTCTACAACGCGATGCCCTATCTGCCTGAAGCAATGGAGAGCCTCTTTGCGCAGCAGCATTCAAAATTTGAAATTCTTGCTATCGTCGATGGGGCCACCGACGGCAGCCTCGAATACCTTCGCTCCCTCGCCTTCAGGCCTTCAACGGGCGCACGCCTGCGCATCCTCACTCAGACCAATCAAGGCATTACCGCCACGCTCAACCGCCTATTGAGCGAGTGCCGCACTCCCTGGCTCGTTCGCCAGGACGCCGACGACATCTCGCACCCCACCCGCATCGCGCGGCTTCTGTCGGCGATTCAATCCAAGCCCGGCGCCGGCATGTTCTACTCACTCGCCAACTATCATCCGCGCGGGCGCGCCGTCGGAACCTTCCGCTGCACGCGCGGCACGCCGCAGCAACTTCGTGAAATTGTCCGCGATGGCTACCTGCTCTCCATCTGTCATCCCACCGTCGCGCTTAATGTCGAGACGACTTTGAACCTGGGAGGCTATCGCGTCGGCCTGCATAACGAGGACGCCGACCTATGGTGGCGCATGGCCCTGGAGCACGAAATCCACTGTATCCCCGAGGAACTGGTCGGCTTCCGCCAGAATGCATCCAGCGTGAGCGCGCGCAACCTGGCCGAGCAGATGGTCGCCGCGCTCTACGTGCAGTACCTGCTGCTCTCGCATCTAACGCGGCGGACTCCGCAGTCGCTCGCCGCCATTCACAGCCGCCTCAAAACCCTGCTCTCCCCCAATAAGCTACGCGCCAAGGAAAGGCTGCGCGAGTTCAACATCCGCCTGGCTCAGAAAAACTACCTGGGCGCCGCCGGAGCGCTCGCCGTTTCAGCGGCCGCCTCTCCGGCCCACCTGCTCGGACGCCTGCGCGATGAGTTCGCCTCACCCGTATCCGGCAACCCCATCCTCAACGGAATCCGGCCCCAAATCTTTTTCCAGCACAAGGAGGCATTATGGCTCTAGCGCCGTCGATCTCACCCGGCTTGCTCGAATCCACACCGCTCCCTTTTTTCGGCGCGCGGGAAATCTATGGCGAGCCAGCCACCGTGGACCTGTTCGCCGGCGGCGCCCCATTGCCCAGACCGCCACGGCTCTATGTGGATCGAATTCCCGTGGACCGCGTGTCCATGGAATATGCCGCCGCCTGGGTCATCCACGCACTCAAGAACCGCGGATCGCGCCGCCCCCTGCTCCTCATGGGCCCAAACGCACAACTGGTCACGCTCGCCGCGCGCCTTCCGCGCTTTGCCGCCGCGCTGCGCTCCGCCGACCTTGCCGTTCCCGACGGCATCTCCGTCGTGCTCGCCGCGCGCCTTCTCGGCCAGCCTGTTCCCGAGCGCGTCACCGGTGGCGAACTGATGGAGCGCCTCTGCATCGAATCCGCGCAACACAGTCTCTCCGTCTTTTTTCTCGGCGGCCTTCTTGGAGCAGCGGAGAAAACCGCGCGCAAATTCGAAAAAAAATATCCCAACTTCCGCCTCGCCGGAACCTGCTGCCCTCCCCTCGGTTTTGAAAACGATCCCGTCGAGTCCGCCCGCGTCCGCCGCCAGATCGCAGATGCGAAACCCGATCTGCTCTGCATCGCCTTCGGTGCTCCCAAGCAGGAAATCTGGATGGTCGAGAACTGCCCCACGCTCCCCATCGGCGCGGCCATTTCCGTTGGCGCGGCCCTCGATACACAGGCCGGACTCCGCAAACGCGCCCCAAGATGGACCCACCGCATCGGCTGTGAATGGCTCTACCGCCTCATCCGAGAGCCGCGCCGCCTCGGGCGCAGATACCTCATCGGCAACACGCATTTCATCTGTCTTGTCGTGCGCCAATACTGGCGTCAGTTCATGATGGAACCGCTCACGCGGCAATCAGTACAGCAATAGAAGAGGAGTCCCCTTTGCCCAGCATCAGCGATCTTCGCATCAAGCTCTTCGCCGATGGCGCAGACCTCGCCAGCATTCTGTCTCTTTACAGAAATCCGCGGATTCAGGGCTTCACCACTAATCCGACGCTCATGCGCAAGGCGGGAATCCTCGACTACGAAGCCTTCGCGCGAAACCTGCTCCGCGCTGTCCCCGACCGGCCTGTCTCTCTGGAAGTCTTCGCCCGCGATGAAGCAAGCATGGAGGCGCAAGCCCGCGCCATCGCCTCCTGGGGCCCGAACGTCAATGTGAAAATCCCTGTAACCGACGAGAACGGCGTATTCCTGGGCCCGCTCATCCACCGGCTCTCAAGCGCCGGCATCGCCGTCAACGTCACAGCCATCCTGACGCTGCCTCAGGTGGAGCGGGTCGCCGCCGCGCTCCATCCCGAAACCCCGGCCATCGTCTCCGTTTTCGCGGGACGCATCGCCGACACCGGTATTGATCCTGTCCCCGTGATGCGACGCGCGCGACAACTGCTTTCCTCTCGCCCTCGCGCCGAATTGCTTTGGGCGAGCCCCCGCGAGCTGCTTAACCTCTTCCAGGCCGATGCCGCCGGTTGCCACGTCATCACCGTGCCGCCGGAAATCCTTGCCAAGCTCAGCCTCATCGGCAAGGACCTTGCCCACTACTCGCGCGAAACCGTCGGCATGTTCCACCGCGACGCCCACGCCGCCGCCTACCACATCCACTCCGTCGCGCCCGGCTCGGCCTGGACGGAAGGCCCCGCGCAAACCCGATCAATGCTCTAAGACGTAGCTCCCCTTCGGCGCTTTTTCTGAAACCTGCGCCGGAGTCGGCAACTGCCCGCGGTCCCATCCTCCGCCCAGCGCCTGAACCAGCTCAATCGAAGCCGTCATCTGCTGCATATGCAGCGTCGTCAACGTCTGCTGGTCCGCCAGCAGCGTAGTCTGCGCCACCATCACGTCGATATACGGATCAATCCCCGTCTGGTATCGGCTCATTTCCAGCGTCAAATACTCCTTCGCCGAATCCACTGCCTCCTGTTGCTTCAGAGTCTGCTGCGAAAGAATGCGCGTCGCCGCCAGATAGTCCTCCACCTGCTGAAACGCGGTCAGCACCGTCTGCCGGTAGGTTGCAACGTCGGCATTGTAGATGGCCGTGTACTGCTGCAACTGCGCGCGATACAGCCCGCCGTTGAAAATCGTCTGCGAAAGCGACGGCCCAATGGACCAGAAGCGGCTCGGCCAGTCGAACCAGTGCGTCAAACTCGACGCCTGAAATCCGCCCGCCGCCGAAAGCGTCACCGCCGGGAAAAATGCCCCGTAGCCAATACCGATCGTCGCATTCGCCTCGGCCAGCGTGCGTTCCGCCCCTGCAACGTCCGGACGTCGCTCCAGCAATTCCGAAGGCACGCCCACTGGAATTGGCGGGGGCTCGGCTAGCTCCGGTTGAACCGCGAGTGAAAAATCCGTGGCCGGCTTGCCAATCAGCATCGCAATCGCGTGCTCGTACAGCGCCCGGTTCACACCCACATTCAGCGCCGCCGACTCCGCGCTCTTCAGCGTAGTCCGCGCCTGAATCACCGCAATGTAGTCGCCCACGCCCGTCTTATAGAGTGTCTGCGTCAGCTCCAGCGATTTCTTGTCCGCATCCACCGTGTCATTCAGAATCTTCTGCAAAGCACCCTGCCCGCGCAATTCAAAATAAAACTCCGCCAGGCTCGCCTGCTCCAGCAATCGCTCATTCGCCAGGTCCGACGCGCTCACCTGCGCGCCGTACTCCGCCGAGCGCACCTCGTGGCCAATCTTCCCGAAGAAATCCGGAGTCCACGAAATATCAAACGGAAAACTCCACGACGTGCTCTGCGAGCCGGTGTTGGCGGTGGCCGAGTTCCGCAAATTGCCCGACGATCTCGAACGCGACCACGACGGCCCCATCGTCACCGTCGGCCAGTACTGCGCCCGCGCTTCCCGCACCTGGGCCCGCGCGGCCATGTAGTTCTCGAAAGATATTTTGATGTTTTGATTGTTGATGTTCAGTTGTGCTTCCAGCGAATTCAGTTCGGGGGCGTGATAAATCTCCCACCAATTGCCGCGCAGCATCGCGTCCTGTGGAGACGCGACCTTCCAGCCCGGAGCATTCTCAAAATGCACCGTCGATTCCTTGTACGCGGGAGCCGTCGCCACCGGAGCCTTCGGCGCGCGGTACTTTGGCCCTGGCAAACATCCGGCCAGCCCCGCCAGCAGCGCAGCGCAAACCATCGCGCCCGCCCGCTTCTCAATTCCTTTTCTCATATCCAGCTTCCATTCACACTTCATACCGGCGCACCATCCAGGTCCGGATTAAACGTATCGTGATGCTTGCCCATGATCTTCAGCCGCAGCCGGTCCAGATACAGGTAGACCACCGGCGTCGTATACAGCGTGAGCAATTGGCTCATAATCAGCCCACCCACAATGCTGATGCCCAGCGGACGCCGCAACTCCGAGCCCGTGCCCGTGCCAAAAGCCAGCGGCAAGGCACCGAACAGCGCCGCCATCGTCGTCATCAGAATCGGCCGGAAGCGCAACATGCAGGCTTCAAAAATGGCGTCTCTCGTGCTCATGCCCTGCTCGCGCTCGGCCATGAGCGCGAAGTCGATCATCATAATGGCATTCTTCTGCACAATCCCGATCAGCAGCACAATCCCGATAATCGAAATCACGTTTAGGTCTGTGTGGAATAGCTCCAGGGCCAGCATTGCGCCGATGCTGGCCGACGGCAGAGTGGAGAGAATCGTGAACGGATGCACCAGGCTCTCATACAGGATCCCCAGCACGATATAGACCGCCAGGATTGCGGTGATGGCCAGGTAGAGTTCAGAATTAATCGATTCCTGATAGGCCTGCAGCGTCCCGGCGAAAAATCCATGAATGGTTGACGGCGTGCCCAGCTTGTTCTGCATCTGCTGAATCTCTTTCGTCGCCTGGCTGAGTGACACGCCCGGAGCCAGATTGAATGACACCGTAACCGACGGAAACAACCCCGTATGGTTGATCTGTAGCGGGGTAGTGATCGCCTCCGTCGTCGAGAGAGCCGACAGCGGGATTGGTCCGTTGCCCGTGTGCAGATAGATGTTGCTCAGCGACTCCGGCGATTGCGCAAACTGCGGAGCCGCTTCCAACACCACGTAATACTGGTTAAGCTGGGTACGAATCACCGAAACCTGCGACTGCCCGAAGGCCGAGTACAGCGCCGTGTCCAGCGAGTCCGGAGTGGCCCCCAGCCGCGCCGCCCTGGTCCGGTTATAGGTGAGGTATTCGTTCAGCCCGCCATTCTGCTGGTCCGTATTCACGTCCAGCAGCCCCGGCCGCTTCTTCATGTTCGCCAGCAGAATCGGCCCCCAGTGGTTCAGTGCGTCCATCGTGTCCGCCTGAATCGTGTACTGGTAAAGCGCGTTGCTGCTTCTGCCCCCGATTCGCAAATCCTGCGCGGCCTGCAAATACGCCGTCGCCACCGGCAAACGATTCAACTTGGGACGCAGCCGGTTGATCACGGCCTGCGCGCCGATCTTCCGCACATTCAGCGGCTTCAGAATCACATACATGAATCCGCCATTGCCCGACCCCACATAACCCACCACATTCTCGACCGCCGGGTCCGCCTTCACCACCTTCACCAGTTGCTGAATCGAATGATTCATCACCGCGAAGGAAGCGTCCTGCGGCCCCTGAATGCCGCCCACCAGCGCGCCGGTGTCCTGCTGCGGAAAAAATCCCTTGGGAATTTTGATCCAGATCGCCACGTTCAGCGCGACGATCATGATCAGCGTAATCAGCGCCAGCCCCGGATTCGCCAGCACCCATTCCAGGCTGTGCCGGTAGCCCTTCAACAAAGTGTTAAACGCGCTCTCGCTCTTGCGATACAGGCTGCCGTGCTTCTGCGCCGAATCGTGCTTCTTCAGCAGATGGGCGCACATCATCGGCGTGGTGGTAATCGAAATTACCATCGAAACCAGGACCGCCGTCGAAAGCGTGATGGCGAACTCCCGGAACAGCCTCCCGACAATCCCACCCATCATCAGCAGTGGAATAAAAACGGCGACCAGCGACATGCTCATCGCAAACACCGTGAAGCTGATCTCTTCGGCGCCTTTCATGGCCGCCGCAAACGGCGTCATGCCCGCTTCCAGATGCCGCGTGATGTTCTCCATCACGACAATGGCGTCGTCCACTACAAATCCAGTGGCGATGGTCAGAGCCATCAGAGACAAATTGTCCAGGCTGAACCCCAGCATGTACATTACGGCGAACGTGCCGATCAGCGACACTGGAACCGCGACGCTCGGAATCAGCGTGGAGCGGGGGCTGCGCAGAAAGAGGAACACCACCGCGATCACCAGCAGAATCGCGATGATCAGCGTTCGCTCCACGTTGTCCACCGACGCGCGAATGGTAGTAGTGCGGTCCATGACCAGAGTCATGTCCATTCCGCTCGGGATCATGCTCTTAAGAAAAGGAAACTGCGCCTTGACGCGATCGACGGTTTGGATAATGTTTGCGCCCGGCTGCCGGAACACGATCAGCACCACGGATTCTTTGCCGTTCAGGTAGCCCGCGTTGCGAACGTCCTGGGTGGAGTCGATCACGTCGGCCACGTCCGAGAGTCGCACCGCCGCGCCGTTATGGTAGCCGACAATCAGCGGAGCATATTCGGCGGCGCGGGAAATCTGCCCGTTCACCAATATGTCCTCGGTCATGCTGCCGTTGGCCAGAAAGCCTCGCGCCTGATCCGAGTTCTGCGTGCTCAACACCGACCGCACATCGCTCAACGACAGCCCGTAGCTGCTCAGCTTGGCCGGATCCGCCTCGACCCGCACGGAGGGCAGCGCGCCCCCCCCCACATCCACTTCCCCAATACCCTCGATCTGCGACAGCTTCTGCACCATCACCGTCGAGGCCTCGTTGTACATATCGGCGCGGCTATAGACGTCCGACGTAAGCCCGATGATCATGATCGGCGCGTCCGCCGGGTTGTGTTTCCAGTAGCTCGGATTTCCCGGCAGGTTCGCCGGAAGATACGTCCGCGCCGCGTTGATTGCCGCCTGCACGTCGCGCGCCGCGCCGTTGATGTCGCGGTCCAGATCGAACTGAATCGAGATGCGCGTTCGGCCCATCGAACTGCTCGACGTCATTTCCGTCACGCCCGCAACGTGGCTCAACTGCCGCTCCAGCGGTGTCGCGACCGAGGACGCCATAATTTCCGCGCTCGCGCCCGGCAGGCCAGCCTGCACAGAAATGGTCGGAAAATCCACCTGCGGCAGCGGCGATACAGGCAGAACCGTAAATCCGATGGCCCCGGCAATCGCCACCGCCGCCGTCAGCAGCGTGGTGGCAACCGGTCTCCGGATAAACGGCGCGGAAATGTTCATCGCTGTTCCTCAGCCGTCCTGGGAGCCGCGAGAGTGCTCTCCGCGTTCTTCCCGGAAACGCGCTGCGCCAGCTTGTCGAAGAAGATGTAAATCACCGGCGTGGTGTAGAGCGTCAGAAGCTGGCTGAGCAGCAAGCCGCCCACCATCACGATGCCCAGCGGACGCCGCAGCTCCGACCCCAATCCGGTTCCCAGCGCCAGCGGCAGGCCGCCCAGCAGCGCGGCCATCGTCGTCATCATGATGGGGCGAAAGCGCAGCAGGCTGGCCTCGTAAATCGCGTCCGTCGAATTCATCCCGCGTTGGCGCTCCGCCTCCAGCGCGAAGTCCACGATCAGAATGCCGTTCTTCTTCACGATCCCGATAAGCAGGATGATGCCGATGATGGCCACCACGGACAGCGACTCGCCGAAAATCATCAGCGCCAGGAGCGCCCCCACACCCGCCGAGGGCAGTGTGGAAAGAATCGTGATGGGATGAATAAAGCTCTCATACAGCACGCCCAGCACTATGTAGACCACCAGCAGCGCGGCCAGAATCAACAGCGCCTCGCCGGAGAGCGAGTTCTTGAACGCGGCAGCCGTCCCCTGAAAATTCGTCTGCAGCGCCGCCGGAAAATTCATCCCATCGGCGGTCTTGTCAATGGCGTTGATGGCGTCGCTCAGCGCCGCGCCCGGCGCCAGGTTGAACGAGACCGTGACCGCCGGAAACTGCCCCTGGTGATTGATCGACAGCGACTCAGTGGTCGGCTCAAAACTGCTGAACGCGCTCAGCGGAACCGCATTGGCCGCCGAGGTCACAGCCGGCGTCACCGTCTTGCCGGCCGCCGTGATCGCGCGCGGCGGCGGCGCGAGCGCGTTCGGCGAAGGCGTATATTTCACGCCGCCCGTCGTCGCATTCGAGCCCGCCGAGGACGATCCCGAAGCCGCGAAAGTCGTCGCAGCCCCCGGACCGCTCGTCCCGTTCGACGCGCCGGTCTGGATATAAAGCTTGCTCAACGAGCTTGGGTCGCGCTGGAACTGCGGCAGCACTTCCAGAATCACGTGGTATTGATTGAGCTGCGTGTACAGCGTGCTGATCTGCCGCTGTCCATAGGCGTCATACAGCGTGTTGTCCACTGTCGCCGGAGCGATCCCCAAACGCGAGGCCGTCACCCGGTCGATCATCAGCGACACCGCGCGCGCACCCGTCTGCTGATCAGTCGCCACATCGGCCAGCTCCGGCAGTTTCTTCAGCTTCGCCACAAACTTGTTCGTTTCTTCGTCCAGCTCGTCCTGGTTTGGATCCTCCAGCGTGTACTGGTACTGCGTGCGGCTCACGCGGTCGTCCACAGTAATGTTCTGCACGGGCTGCATATAGAGCGTGATGCCGTCGACTTTTTTCAGACTTTTCTGCAATCTGCGAATCACATCCGAGGCATTGATCCCGCGCACATTGAGCGGCTTGAGGTTGATTGAAATCCGCCCGCTGTTCAGGGTCGTGTTCGTCCCATCCGCGCCAATAAAGGACGAAAGGCTCTCCACCGCCGGGTCCTGCAAAATTACCTTCGCCAGTTCCTGCTGCTTCACCTTCATCGCGTCAAAGGAAATCGACTGCGGCGCCTGGGAAATGGCCTGAATCACCCCCGTGTCCTGCACCGGGAAAAATCCCTTCGGAATCACGATGTACAGAAACACCGTAAGCACCAGCGTCGCCAGCGCAATCAGCAGCGTAATGCCCTGGTAGCGGAGCACAAACTTCAGCGTCCGCCCGTAGAACGCGATCATTCGGTCGAATACGTTCTCCGACCACTGATAGAACTTCCCCTCCTGCGCCTTCGGATTGTGCCGCAGGATGCGCGAGCACATCATCGGCGTCAGTGTCAGCGAAACCACCGCCGAAATCACAATGGTCACCGCCAGCGTCACGGCGAACTCGCGGAACAGCCGCCCCACCACGTCGCCCATGAACAGCAGCGGAATCAGCACCGCGATCAACGAGACCGTCAGCGAAAGAATCGTGAACCCAATCTGCTCCGCGCCCTTCAACGCCGCCCGCAGCGGGCTGTCGCCTTGCTCCAGAAAACGCGAGATGTTTTCAATCATCACGATCGCGTCGTCCACCACAAACCCGGTCGAGATGGTCAGCGCCATCAGCGAAAGATTGTCGAGGCTATACCCCAGCAGATACATCACCGCAAACGTGCCGATCAGCGACAGCGGCACCGCCACACTGGGAATAATGGTCGCCGCCAGGCTCCTCAGAAAGAGGAAAATCACCATTACGACCAGCGCAACCGTCAGCACCAGCTCGAACTCCACATCGTTCACCGAAGCCTGAATCGATGTCGTCAGGTCCGTCAGCGTCGTCACCTTCAGGCTCGCCGGAAGCGTGTCCTGAATCTGCGGCATCAGCTTTTTAATGCTCTTCACCACGCTGATGGTGTTTGCGCCCGGCTGCCGCTGGATGTTCACAATCACCGCCGGCGTCGTGTCCATCCACGCCGCCTGCGTGCTGTTCTCCACCCCGTCCACCACGTTCGCCACGTTCCTCAGGAACACCGGAGACCCGTTGCGATACGCGATCACCACATCGTTGTAGTCCGCACTCGTGTGGAGCTGGTCGTTGGCGTCAATCTGGTAATCCTGATACTGGCCGTCAAACGTGCCCTTGGCTGCATTCACGCTCGTCTGCGTTAACGCCGTGCGCACATCTTCCAGATTCAAGCCGTAAGACGCCAGCGACGCCGGATTCACCTGGATGCGCACCGCCGGCTTCTGCCCGCCGGTGATGCTCACCAGCCCTACACCCGCCAATTGCGAAAGCTTCGGAGCCAGCCGCGTGTCCACCAAGTCCTCGACCTGCGACAGCGGCAGCGTGTTGGACGTGATCGCCAGCGTCAGAATCGGCGCGTCCGCCGGATTCGTCTTGCTGTACACCGGCGGAGTCGGCAGCACCGCCGGCAGAAGGCTGTGCCCCGCATTGATGGCCGACTGCACCTCCTGCTCGGCCACGTCGATGCTCAGCGACAGGTCAAACTGCAGCACAATCACGGACGTGCCGCCCGAGCTCGTCGAGGTCATCTGGCTCAGGCCCTGCA
>JBAUHD010000187.1:0-4706 GCA_049680085.1 Acidobacteriaceae bacterium | reverse complement strand
TGACGCCGCGCACCTCCGCGCCCAGCAGTCTCATGCGGTAGACGTTCAGCTCCTGGCGGCGCATGTCCTCTTCGCCCATGTAAACCACGCAGTCCATGCCCAGCAGCGCGCAGACTGTGGCGGTGGCCACGCCGTGCTGGCCCGCGCCGGTTTCGGCGATGATGCGGTGCTTGCCCATGCGCTCGGCGAGCAGTCCCTGGCCCAGGCAGTTGTTGATCTTGTGCGCGCCGGTGTGCAGCAGGTCTTCGCGCTTCAGGTAAATCTTTGCGCCGCCGAGGGCCTCCGTGAGGCGTTCCGCAAAATAGAGCGGCGTGGGACGGCCCGCGTAATCGTGCAGTAGCGAATCGAGCCGCGCGTGGAAGGCAGGGTCGGCCTGCGCCTCGGCGTAGGCGTGCTCGAGTTCGTCGAGTGCGGCCACCAGCGTCTCCGGCACGTAGCGCCCGCCGTAGGGGCCGAATCGCCCGGCGATTTGCGTAGCTTTCTCCGAAATTGTTTCAGCGCTGCTCACCTGTCATGTCCTTTCAACTGCAATCAAAAAGCCGCGACCTTTGCGGGCCGCGGCTCTTTTGGAAGTTCGTCAAAATCTGAATCGTGTTGCTGAATTCTTCAGATGTGCACGTCCGCCAGAGCCGCTATTGAGTGCCAATAGCGGTACGTAAAGGCGAAAAACTGGCGATGGGCGTTCATCCTGCATTCCAAGATACACGGAGAGACCGAACAACAGCAAATTATTTTTAGAGAAGCCTCTTCAAAAGACTCCTCCCGGCTCTTCATTTCGGTTCCGGAGGCGCTTCAGATCCCCTGGAAAGAGGGTCGAGATCGTTTTGAGCCAGCTTCTGCCGCGCACCTTGTTGTTTCTGAAGTTCCGCCGACAATGACTTTCCAGCGCTTGGCAATATCTCCCGGAGCGCCCAGTCAATGCGATCTACGGCGGTGGTCAACTGAGATAATTCCGGAATGTCGTGCATGCTCAGGTTCGCCCGAGTGACAATGATCTGCAGCGCATTCCGTATGTGATGGTTCATCTCTTCGATTACGGCTGCGTACTGCTGTCTTCTGCGTATATCGAGTTCCCTCTGTCTCTCAAGGACATACACCAGAGCTGCGACCATAAAACCCAGCAACCCATCATCGAGATGAGTTGTCTCCGCGTGCATACCGGCATGCGCTAAAGCGACATCGATCAGATACACGGCAAAAAACATTCCCGCGCCCGCCAGCAGCGAGCTGGCAAATTTTCGACGCCCCATGTCAAGACTCCAGGACGAACCTAAACTTCAACCACCGCCGATCCCAGCTTGCGAGCGGCGATCCGTGCGTTCTCCACGAACGCCCGCACCTTCGCCGCATCTTTTTTCCCCGGAGCAGCCTCCACCCCCGAAGCCACGTCCACGCCCCAGGGGCGCAGCACCGCGATAGCCTCGCTTACGTTTTCGGGATTCAGCCCGCCGGCGACAATGATGCGCAGCGGCGATCCGGCAAGGCTCCCGCGCGCGGCCTTCCAGTCGAACGGGACTCCGGTTCCGCCCAGCAGCTTCGCCGTGCGCGAGTCCACCAGGACGGCGTCCACCGCCCCATCGGCCTGCGCTACACGCAACTCCACCTCAAGCCCCTGTTGGAAATGAACCACTTTCAGAATATGCAGATGTTGCGAAGAGAAACGCTCGCGCAGCCGCGGGGCCGCATCGGATTCACAGCCGTAATGGAGCTGGACGCCGGTGAGGCCGCAGTCCTGAACAGCGGCGATCAGGTCATTCAGGCTCGCATTGACGAATACCCCTATCTTTTCCAAGCTCTCAGGCAGATGCGGCGTGATGGCTCGGACCTGCGCCGGGGTGACGCGCCGCGCGCTCTTGGCGAAGACGAATCCCACGGCGTTCGCGCCCGCCTCAGCGGCGAGCAGCGCGTCTTCAAGAGACGTATTCGCGCAAACCTTTATCCACATGGCGCGACCTTCTCGGTGGTCGAGGCGAGCAGCGCGCGCAGCGCCGTTCCGGGGTCGGGCTGCCGCATGAGCGATTCGCCGATCAGGAAGGCGTCGAAGCCCGCCGCGCGCAACTGGTCTATGTCGTCCGCCGTATGAATACCGCTTTCGGCGACGCGCACCGCGCCTTTGGGCAGAGATTCGGCCAGCCGCAGCGAAGTTTGGAGCGAAACCTCCAAGGTGCTGAGGTTGCGGTTGTTCACGCCGTAACAGTCACAGCCGAGGTTGAGCGCTCGCGCCAGTTCTTCGGCGGTATGCACTTCGCAGAGAGTGTCCAACTCAAGCTCGCGCGCGAAAGCCGCAAAGCGGGCAAGCTCGGCGTCCGAAAGCGCCGCAACGATCAGCAGAATTGCATCCGCTCCGTGCGCCCGCGCCTCCACGATCTGGTACTCGTCCACCATGAAATCCTTGCGCAGGCAGGGGAGGCCGGTGCGTTCGGAGGCGATTTCGAGGTTCAGAAGACTGCCCTGGAAGTATGGCGCGTCAGTCAGGACGGAAAGGGCCACTGCGCCGCCCGCGTGGAGAGAATCGGCGAGCGCGGCTACGTCAAAATTCGGGCGAATCAGCCCCCTCGACGGCGAAGCCTTTTTCAGCTCGGCGATGATCGCCGGCCCCAGAGCCGCCCGCTCGCGCAGAGCCCGTGCAAACCCCCGCGGCGCGTGCTGGGCAGCCCGCCGCTCCAGTTCGGCCAATGGCGCACGCTGTTTGCGCTCCGCCACGGTCGCGCGGGTTGTTGTCAGAATGCGTTCCAGATGCAATGGAGCCCCCAGAATCAGTATAAGGGCCGTAATCGGGCAACTGGCCGCCGGTGGCGTTGAGCCGGCAGGATGCGAGCGAGAAGCAAAGGGCAGAATATCCAGAAGATTTCCACAGCATTGCAACTAGGACTTTTATTGTCGTATATTGAACTCGGACCGATTTGGGCGGAATTGTCCCCTACCCTGTCCCTTTGCAGCGCATCCGGGCCCCTTGGAGTTGCGACTCAATCGCAAAAGAGAAGAGATGAGAAAGAAAAGCAACTCGGTTCAGCGGACTGCCAGGCGCTCTCATGCGACACAGTCGCAACAGGAGAACGGCGCGCTCAAGCGGTATGACCTGCTGCAAGCGGTGGAAGGCCGGGGGATCCGGCTGACCGCGCAGCGCCGCGCTTTGATCGAGACAATTCAAGCCGCCACCAGTCATCTGGACGCCGCCAGCCTGCTGGAGCAGGCCCGCAGGCGCGACCCGGACATTGACCGCGCCACTGTTTACAGAACCATCGACTTGCTCAAGCGGATGGGGATGATTGACGAGCTGGACCTGATGCACATCGAGGGAGAAAAGCACTATTACGAGGTGAGGACGCGCAAAGACCACCTTCACCTGGCGTGCTTCGGCTGTGGAGAAATCATGGAGTTCACCAGCCCCTCATTCGAGCGGCTGAAGCAGGAAATCGGGTCGAAGAACGACTTTCGCATTCAGGTAATGCGCCTGGAAGTCGGAGGATTGTGCGGCAAATGCGCTTCGCAGAAGAACCTTGTGCAGTGAATTTTGAGTAGAGGCCAGGTTCCCGCGCCGAACTCTTGGCGGAGAGCGCGAGAACCTGGGAAACCACAGCCGGACAGACTGCGGACTCGAACCATTATAGGTCCCGTTTCTGCCCCCTCAGCAAGACTGAAGTTCGCGGACGCGTCGGTGCGTTCTTTCGGCCCGCCGTCTGTCCATTGGAGAGAGCGTGAAAGCAAGACGAGGAGACAGGAAGCGAGACCGTCGGCGGGGCGGCAAGTCCACAGGTTTGTCGGGCGGGCGCGCGTGGCTGGCGGTGGGCGCCATTGCGGCGTACGCGGCGGCTGGAGCCGCCAGCAAATCGGCGCTGCTGCACGCCTTGCCCCGCCAGCCGGCCCAGCAGGACAGCAGCGCGCAACTTACGGTTCGCCGCTTTGCGATTCCCGCCGGACCGCTGGACTCGGCTCTCGCGGAGTATGCGCGTGAATGCGGTTTGAGCATCGGCTTTGGCATTCCGAAGGAGACGCTGCCCGGTTTCCGGTCGCAGGGCGTCACTGGCCTTTACTCCGAGCGGGAGGCACTGAAGCAGCTACTTGCCGGCACGGGTCTGGACTTCAGCTTCAACGGCCCGGAGTCGGTTTCAATTGGGGTGAGGAGCGCGCAACTGGTGCAGGTGAATGCCACGGCGGCCGATGGTCTCGCTCTGGCGAAGATTCCCACGCCGCTGATCAATACTCCGCAGTCGATTACGGCGATTTCTCAACATGTCATCGCGGATCAGGGCGTTTCCACGCTGCGCGACACGCTTCGGAATGCTCCCGGCATCAGCCTGGCGGCGGGCGAGGGCGGCGCGCAGGGGGATAACCTGACGATTCGCGGATTCAGCGCGCAGAACGATATTTTTCTCGACGGAATGCGCGACTCTGGCGACTACTACCGGGATTCCTTCAACTTCGAGCAGGTGGATGTGCTGGAAGGGCCGGCGGGCGTGGAGTTCGGACGCGGCTCGACTGGCGGCGTGATTAACCAGGAGAGCAAGGCCCCGGAGCTGCATCCCTTCATTCGCGCGGAGGCCTTGGGCGGAACCGATGCCACGCGGCGAGTCACGGCGGATATCAATGAGCCGCTGCCGAATTTTGCGGGGGGCACGGCCTTCCGGCTGAATGTGATGGGGCATGAAGCAGGCATCGCCGAGCGCGATGTGGTCAGGGGGCGCCGCTATGGTGTTGCGCCGACG
>JBAUHD010000186.1:0-4609 GCA_049680085.1 Acidobacteriaceae bacterium | reverse complement strand
CTGGGGCAGGTGAGCCGTCTGCTGCTGGGCGAAGACAGCGGATGGCGCGGCGACTTGCAGGCCGAGGCGGACATTACCGGCGATATGAACAACCTCGCGCTGCGGTCGCGGCTGCGTGTCGAGAATGCGCATCGGGTGGAGTTTACGCCGCTGAGCCACTTTAATGTGGACGCGCGCTGCGAGGCGGCGTATCACCACGAGGAGCGATCGGTGGACAAGCTGACCTGCCTGTGGCCGACTGGAGACGGGCATCTACTGCTGACGGGATCGGTTGCGGACCTGGGCCATCCGGAGCCGCGGCTGAAGCTGGAGATTAACCACACGCCGGTGTCGCTTGTGGTGAGCGTGCTGGGGCTGATGCGACGCGGGGTTCCGGCGCTGGTGGACGCTTCAGGAGCGATCAACGGGGAATTTGACTGGGGAGCTGAGAAAGCGCCAGGCAAGGGCGCGGCGGCTTCGGCTGCGGCGGAGGGGCTGACGGGCCAGGCGGTGGCGGAGATGGTTTCGCTGCGGCTGGCAAATGTGGAGCATCCGATCAGCTTTGCGGCGCTGCGGTTTGGGACGGCGTCTGAGATCGCGGCGGTTGCGCCGGGGAAAGGGCGGCATCGGCAGAAGAACGCTGCGGTCGCGGCACCGGTGACTCCGCGAAATACGATTGTGCTGGAGCCGGCGGAGTTTGAGGCGGGAGCGGCGGTTCCGATGAAAGTTGCGGGGGAGTTTTCGCGCAACGGCTTCAGCCTGCACTTTACGGGCGAGAGCGCGGTGGCGCGGCTAGTTCCGGTGGCGCAGGAGTTTGGCCAGATTGGGGCGATGGGCGCGCTGGCGGCGAAAGGAACGGCACAGGCGGACCTGACGCTTGCTGGGCCGTGGATTCCGGCGGTGGACGCGGACACGGGGGCGAACGTGAATGCGCCGGTGGAGGGATGGGTTCGGCTTCAACATGTCGAAGTAAAGCCAGGATGGCTTCCCGAGCCGATGGAGATTGGGTCGGCGACGGCGCAGTTCGGGGGCGGCAAAGTTACCTGGTCGGATGCGAGCGTGTCGATTGGGACGGCGGGGGACGCGGCGGGCGGCCGGATTGCGGCGAAGGGATCGGCGAGCTATCCGGCGGTGTGCGTGGATGCGGCGGGATGCACGGCGCAGGTGGATCTTGAATTTTCGTCGCTGAATGCCGGGTCGCTGGAAGCGGCGCTGCTGGGCAAGGGAAAGCACGGGGAGTTTCTGCAGGCGCTTTTGTCGCGCGTGGAGTCGCCTGCTCCGCCATGGCCGGCGCTGCATGGGACGGTGCATGCGGGGACGCTTACGGTCGGAGATCTGAAGCTGACGGACGCGAATGCGGCGATTGCGGTCGAAAACCACGGGCTGAAGATTCTCGCTCTGGACGCGAACGGGCTGGGCGGCAGTGCGCACCTGACGGGCTCCGTTGCGACAGGGCAGGATGGTCCGCAATACGCACTGGACGTGAGTTGGAGCCGGGTGAAGCTGGCGCAGGCGGGTGCGCTGTTCCACGAAACATGGGGAACGGGGTCGATAGACGGCGAGATGAAGTTGAAGCTGCATGGGGCCCCGACGAAGCTAGCGGCGACGGCGACGGGGGATTTTCGCTGGCTGGTGAAGGGGAAATGGGGCGGAAGCTGGGAGGGGCCGGGAAGGGAAGCGGGCGCGAAGCCAGCCGCGATCGCGGGGAGTTCTCGCTGGGCGGCTTCGGGAAATATTGAACACGAGGTGCTTACGTTGACCCGGGGTCCAGCGCTCGGAACGATAGGATTGAACCGGAAGGTGAATCTGAACTGGAGCGGGGCCGGGGCGGGTTTGGAGCGGGCTGCGGCGGAGGGGGCGGGGCGGGATCCGCTCCATATCAGCGGGACGGTGGCGCGGCCTGTGGTTTCGAGCGCGGGGCATGGAGTGGTTCGCGTGGAAGGGGCTGCTGAGGCGCGAGAGAATTGAATTGGCGATTCAAGCGAGTTCGGAATTGTGGGGGGGTGCGGGTCCCTCCACTACGCTTCGCTTCGGTCGGGATGACAAGCGGTTGATAATTAATGTTTTGCGGACCGGCGGAAACGGGGCTGCGGCGGGGCAAGCATTTGCGCCAACAAAAAGCGCATACTAAACGTCTAAAGAGACAGAGTTCCGTCTGTTTGCGGGGTCTCCCATGTTGAATCTCACTTTTTCCACACACATCCGGTCGCTGACGATTTCCGCGTTCGCGGCCTTTGCGGTAGCAGCAGCACAGGCGCAGACGACCGCGCCTTCGGCGCAGCCTTCGCAGCCGGCGTCGACGCAATCGGCTCCGGCGAATACGCAATCGGCTCCGGCGCAATCGGTTCCTGCGACCACGCAATCAGCGCCTGCGAGCACGGCTCCGGCGAATGCTCCGGCGACGCCGAAGGAGCAGACGCCGAAGGCGCAGCCGCAGAATCAGCCCACGGCGCAGAGCCAGACCCCGTCGCAGAATCAGGCCCCGGCAGCGCAGGCGAAGAAGAAGCCTGCGGCGGCGCCTTCGATTCAACCGGCGGCGCAGCCCAGCCCTTCGGAGGTGGCGTCGCTGAATCCGACGGGCGACTATACCGGAGACCAGACGATGCCGGGGGTGAAGAAAGGCAGCATTGAGGATGTGAACTCGGTGGGCGAGCGCGAAATCGGCAAACGCGGGCTGGGCAACTGGTATTCGACCGAGACGGCCATCAAGATCGGCAAGCAGTACGCGATGGAAGTGGAGAAGGGGAGCCACATCATCACCGATCCGGTGGTGGCGGAGTACGTGAACCGCATTGGTCAGAACATTGTGAAGAACTCGGACTGCAAGGTTCCGTTCACGATCAAGGTGATCGATTCAGACGAGATCAACGCGTTCGCGCTGCCGGGTGGATTTTTCTTTGTGAACTCGGGGCTGATTCTGGCGGCGGACGACGAGGCGGAGCTGGCGGCGGTGATGGCGCATGAGACGGCGCACGTGTGCGCGCACCACGCGATGCGCGAGATGACGCGCATGCAGTATATGCAGATTGCCAGCATCGCTCCGATGATTTTTATCGGAGGCTGGACGGGATATGGAATTTACGAGGCGTCGAGCATTGCGATTCCGGTGACGTTTTTGAAGTTTTCGCGCGACTTTGAGGCGCAGGCGGATTACCTGGGGATCGAGTATATGTACCGTGCGGGGTACGATCCGGAGGCGATGATTACCTTCTTTGAAAAGATCGAGGACCTGCAGAAGCACAAGCCGGGAGCGGTGGCGAAGGTGTTTTCGGACCATCCGCAGACGCCGGACCGGATTGAGAGATCGCAGGGGGAGATTGCGAAGATTCTGCCGCCAAGGCCGGAATATCTGGAGACGACTTCGGAGTTTGACCAGGTGAAGGCGAGGCTGGCGCGGATTGAAAACAAGCGTCGTCTGCACGAGAACAAGAACGGACACAAGCCTTCGCTGCGGCGGGTGGATAATCCCAACAGCCCGAACAGCAGCGGGGACGAGACGCCGACGCTGCATCGGCGGGATGACGATCGGGACCCGGCGAATACTACGCATTAGAGGGCTCAGGGCTCAGGAATCAGGGGCTCAGGAATCAGGGGCTCAGGAGTTTTTCTGGCAAAGTTTTGAAGATGGCGAGCGCCTGTCCCTCAGCGGCTAAAGCCGCGTTGATTTCAGGCTGCTTTGCGGACGGGCTGAAGCCCGTCCCCTTCAAAAACCGATTCAAACCTGAGCTTTCCCGCAGCCTGTGAAGCCCGTCCCCTTCAAAAACCGATTCAAACCTGAGTTTTTCCGCAGCCTGTAAAGCCGTCCCCTTCAAAAACATATCTTTTTCATCAGTCTGGCCTGGGAGATCTCCCGGGCCTTTCTTTTTGGCGTTTATCCCCTGGTTGCGACGGGGATTTTGAGGACGGCTTCGCAGCCACGGGTGTTGGGGTGATTGCGGAGTTCCAGTGTGCCGCCGTGGGCTTCGGCGATCTGGCGGGCGAGGGCCAGTCCGACTCCGCTGCCGGATTTTTTGGTGGTGTAGAAGGGGACGAAGAGGTTTCCGGGATTGGTGAGGCCGGGGCCGTTGTCGGCGACGGTGAGGGTGAGGAATCCGGCGCGGGCTTCGGCCTGGATGCTGACGATGGGCGGGGAAGCGGGAGGTTCGGAGGCTTCTTCGCGGGCGCTCAGGGCGGCTTCGACTCCGTTGCGGACGAGGTTGATGAGGAGCTGCTCGAGCTGGTCGGGATCGGCGAGGATTTCCGTTTGCGGAGCGTACTTTATTTCAATTTCGAGTCTTGGTTCGAGGCTGACGACTCTGCGCAGCAAGGGCTGAAGAGGGACGCGGCGGAGCGAGGGCGCGGGAAGCTGGGCGAGCTGACGATAGGACTGGACGAAGCGGTGGAGGGATTCGGCGCGGTTCTCGATGACTTCGAGGCCGCGGTCGAAGTCGGGGAGGAAGCCGTTCAGGTCCGGAGCTTGCGGGAGGCGCGCGCGGAGGGTTCCGGCGATGGATTTGATGGGGGCGAGGGAGTTGGAGATTTCATGGCCGAGGACGCGAATGAGGCGCTGCCAGGCGACGCGCTCTTCTTCGCGGAGGGCGGTGCTCACGTCGGAGAGCAGCAGCAGGGTGTGAGGGATGCCGCGCTGGCG
>JBAUHD010000185.1:0-2091 GCA_049680085.1 Acidobacteriaceae bacterium | reverse complement strand
AAGATCGATGCGTAACGTGTGGCTGGTGGCGCAGCGCGAGTACATGGAGCAGATTCGCGGAAAAACATTTAAGGTCACGACGATTTTGCTTCCGGCTGTGTTTATCGGCATTCTGGCCGTGATGGTCTTTGCCGGAAGTTGGGGTTCCGGCAAGCACGTTGTTGTGGCGGCGCAAAATCAGGATCTGGCGATGAGGGTGCGCGACCAACTGCTCGCTGATAAAAGCGCGAAGACGTCGGTGGACGTGGTGGCTCCGGCAAACGCCGCCGATCGGCAAAGGCTGCACGCGGAAATGGACCGCAAGGAGATTGATGGTTTCGTGTGGCTGGCTCCTTCGGCGGACGGCAAGGAGCAGGTGACTTATGTTTCGCGGTCGGCGGGGGACTTCAGCACGGATGATCAAATGAACCAGGCGGTGAACCGTGGGCTGGTGGAGCATCGGCTGGTGCAGAAGGGGATTCCGTCGGCGCAGGTGGCTCCGTTGACCGGGACGGTGGACATCAAGACGATGTTGTATCGCCAAGGGGAAGAGACGCCCTCAAGCGCGCTGAGCACGCTGATTTTTGGCGAGGCGATGGCGTTTCTGCTGACGTTCACGGTGGTGATGTACGGCATGAATGTGGGCCGGTCGGTGATTCAGGAGAAGACCTCGCGGATTTTTGAAGTGATGCTGGCGACGGTGAAGTCGACAGATATGCTGGCCGGGAAGCTGATCGGAATCGGCGCGGTGGGCTTGACGCAAATTGCGATCTGGATTGTGTTTGGAGCGATCGTGTTGAGTTCGGCCATGGTGCAAACGTGGATGGCTGGGTATGCGCGACCGCAGGTTTCGGTTGCGGAGATTGCGCTGCTGTGTCTCTACTTTGTGCTGGGGTACGGGCTGTACAGCGCGTTTTTCGCGGGGTTGGCCGCAACGTGCGATACGGAGCAGGAGTTGCAACAGTACGCTCCGCTGGCGGCGGTTCCGGTTTGGCTGAGCTTTGGGATGTTTGTGTACATCATGGGGAATCCAAACTCGATCTGGTCGATTCTGATTTCGATGTTTCCGCTGACTTCGCCCATTACGATGGCGTTCCGGTTCGCGGCGCAGTTTCCACCGGCCTGGCAGATCGCTCTATCGCTGGCTCTGCTGGCGGTTTCGATTTACATCGTGCTGTGGCTCTCCTCGCGCATCTATCGCGTGGGCATTTTGATGTACGGGAAGCGGGCGACGCTGCCGGAGATGCTGCGCTGGCTGCGGTACAGTTGACACCGTGAACGAACAGCGATTTTCCTTCGGCCAGCGTGTGGCGCTTTGGATTGTGCCGCGGTTGACGGCTCTCGTTCTGGCGGCGATTGGCGGGACGCTGCGGTTCAGAGTCATCGCGGAAGAAGGAGCCGTTCCGGCCGCGCCGCCCGGCAAGGGAATCTTTTGCTTCTGGCACCGCTGCACTTTGCCGTGCGGGTGGTACTTCCGAAAATTCCGCTGCTCGATTTTGATCAGCCAGAGTTTTGATGGGGAGTTGATCGCGCGGACGCTGGGGCTGCTGGGTTATGGCAGCGTGCGTGGATCGAGTTCGCGCGGGGGCGCGGCGGGGTTGCTGGCTTTGCAGGGCGTGCTGGAGAGTGGACGGCTTGTTGTCTTTACCGCTGATGGGCCACGTGGGCCGATTTACCAGACCAAGATTGGCCCGGTGAAGCTGGCGCAGATGACGGGCGAGAGTATTGGCAGCTTCTATTTGCTGCCGGAGCGGGCGTGGGTGCTGAAGTCGTGGGACCGGTTTCTGATTCCGAAGCCGTTTTCGCGGGTGGCGGTGAGCTGGGCGCGGGCGGTGGCTCCTCCACCTGAGGATGCGGACGCGGCGACCCTGGAGGCGGTTCGCGTGGACCTGAACGATGCCCTGGAGCGGGCGCGCTTGCGGGCTGAAGCCTATTTCGAAAGATAGAATTTTATAGTGCTGGTTTCTGATTTCGATTACGAATTGTCGGGGGAATTGATCGCGCAGCAGCCGCCGGCGGAGCGATCCGGCGCGCGCATGCTGGCGCTGGATCGCGCGACCGGCGCGTGTGCCGATCGGATGTTTCGCGATTTTCCGGAGATGCTGCGCGAGG
>JBAUHD010000184.1:0-3139 GCA_049680085.1 Acidobacteriaceae bacterium | reverse complement strand
CAACCGCTGGCCGTCGCGGTGATCGGCGGAATTTTAATTTCCATGATACTGTCGCTGATCGTCACGCCCGCCGCGTATTACTTCCTCACGAGAAAAAATACGCAGGCTGGAGTCCAGGGGATAAGTTGAGCTTATCTCCCGCTCGATCCAAACCCTCTGCCGCCGCGCTCGCTCAAAGCCAATTCCTGCACCACCGCAATCTCCAACTGAGTCCGCGCTTCAAAGGGAGACATCTGCGCGATCTTATCGCCCTTGTGGATGGCAACGCTTACGTCTGAGCGGTCCATAGTAACGTCCGTGACCGCCCCGCTCGCGTCGCGAATGGTTTGCAGCGAGTACTCAGGCTGATTCACATTAATGAGACAAACCAGAATTTCGCCGCGATATCCGGCATCAATGCGCCCTCCGGCATAAGTAACTCCCTGGGACGCCATTGAGGAGCGGTCGCCGAGGACGAAGCCCCAGCCCGGAGGCCCCTCGAGGGCGATTCCGGTGCGAACCTTGACGGGGACGCCAGGTTCGAGAACAGTGTCTTCGATGGAATAAAGATCGAAGCCCAGATCGCTGCCGGCATACGCGACGGTAGGGACCCGGGCTTCAGGGTGCAGTAGTTTGACCTTCAGCATTGCACTACGATTGTATCTGTTACTTTGCCGAAGCCTCTTTCCTCTGTTTGGCCCAGCGGCGCTTCTGCGCCGCGGCGATGCGCTGGCGCGCTTCCGGGCTGAGGACCCGCTTTTTGCGCGGCCTGCCGCCACCGCCGGTAAGTCCGGAAACCAGCTTGCTTCCGCCCGAGCTTTGCAGCAGTTTCCGCGCCTGCTGAAGCTTGCCGATTTCCTGGTCGATTGCTGCGAGAATCTGTTCACGGCTCATAGATACTTTATCCTTTGCTCGACGCTATTTTGTGTGCAACCTGAGGGGAACGATCGAACGCACTTCTTCTGCTCATCTATGATGCTCCGCGGGAGGAAGTCCGGATTCATCATCGATTCTTGTATTAACTTACTCAGGGATTTCTGCTTGCGCAAGAAAGATATTTGCGGAAGGGCAGTTACTTTTCCATAATTGAACTCAAGGTAAATGGAACGGAGCGGAACATAATTACTTACCGGATGTACGCCAAAAAAGCAGAGAGGGCATCCGAAGGATGCCCTCTCTGCCGCTCCTCCTCAATAATCCCGAGTCAGGGAAGATAATAGCGGAACGAAGTCTCCACTATGTTATCGTTCCCCGCCGCCGAGCCGCCAACACCGGACCACAGGTTACGCTGGATATGGCTGTACTGAATGCCCTGACGAAGTGTTCCTTTCGCGCCGGAATAGAAGTTATACCAGTAGCCTGAGCTAAACTGCTGAACGTCCTTGTTATTCCCGGAGCAGCCGCTGGGCGAGCTTGGGCTGAAGGACCCGCCCGGAGGCGGCTCGGTGTTGCAGCCGGTCATGTTGGTCAGTGGCGAGCCGTAACCTTCATTCCCCCAGTAGCGGCGATATATATAGTCTCCGCCATAGTTGAAGTAGAGGCTCAGGCGCTTGGTCGGGCTGGCTTCCAGGGTTCCCAGAGCGGAGAAGGCGCGCAGCGGAGCGATTTGCCCGTCGGGGCGCAGAGTGATATCGGCAATGGTGGAGTCGCCGTAGCGCCCCACACCTTCGCCCCACAACCCTTTCAGTCCCACCGAGATTTTCTTCTGCGCCAGCGGCACGCGCAAGCCGCCGCCGATGCCGCCCGCAACCGTCGAGTCGTTATAGGCTCCCGCCGAGCTGGTTTTCGCCGGATAGATGCGGTTGCGAAAAAAGCGAGCAATGCCGAACAGCTCATAGTGTCCCCACCCCGGCTCCCAGACCGCCTTCGCCACCATGTCCGGAGCCAGGTTGAAGGAATAATTTGCCGTAGGATTAAATAACCCGCCGCCCGTGCCAGTCGAGCCGATCAGCAGGTTGGTAGGCAAATTGCTCCCGGCCGGGTTCAGCGTCTGCGCATTTTCCGCCGAAACGCCCAGCCAGAACTTATGATCAAAGCCCTTTGTCACGCGAAACCCATACTGACGCGCCCACACAAACCCCGCCGTGTACTGTGGATCGATGGTGCCGGGAAGAATCTCGGTGCCGTTCTCCATGCCCTGCGTGGTTTCAGCGGCGAGTGACCACATCTGGCCGCCGGTGAAGGTCCAACCGCTTCTTAGAGCAGCTTGCGCCCATAGCTGGCGCTGGCGCAGAACGTAGCTGTTGCTCTGGTTGTTGTTGGATGTAATGCCGGCGCCCAGCCAGTCCATTTCGTAGTAGCCGGTCAGCTTCATCGAACGCAGCTCGCCCGTCGCCTTCAGCGCCAGGCGCGACTGGCGGCCTGAACCAAAAAACTCGCTCATCTGGGCGGCGTCGGAGTTGTCCAGTGGAACGCCTGTCAACGCCGTGTTGATGCCTCCGCCCGTCGCCGCGCTGCGATAAACTGTTGCGGCCTCGATAAAGCTGCCCTTCGGCGAAAGCGTGATGCCCTTGTAGCGCAGCGCGTCAGGATGCTGAACTTCAGCCGTGATCTTCTCCTGCTGCGTCCGCAGTTCGGCCTGCCGCGTCTGTAGTTTTCTGGGGTCGCTCTCTTCAAGCTGCCGCTGGAGCCGGTCAATCTGCGCCCGCTGCGCATCCATGGCTTCGCGAAGCTTTTCAATCTCGGCCTGAATGGAAGCCTGATCCGGGCTCTGAGCCGCACTCGTGTTCGTGCCCGCATCGCTTGTCTGCGCATGTCCGGTGGCCAGCGCACAAACCAGCGATAGACCCATCAATGCTTTCCAGCATTTCTTCATTGAATCTCTCCCTGGGGAAAGATTCGCAGTCGAACATGAAGATTCGGCAAACGCCCGATGAAGAACCGGCAAATCCGCCGGATATTCCGGCGCGGGAATTACAGCCTCGTTCCTACCGCCGAACCGCCATCGCGGCCACATAAGCCGCGCCAAAACCGTTGTCGATATTCACCACGCACACATTCGGCGAGCAGGAATTCAGCATTCCCAACAGCGCCGTGACGCCTCCAAACGCCGATCCATAACCGACGCTCGTCGGCACCGCGATCACCGGAGCGGCCACCAGCCCGCCCACGACGCTGGGCAACGCGCCCTCCATTCCCGCGCACACAATCACGGCGCCCG
>JBAUHD010000183.1:0-23856 GCA_049680085.1 Acidobacteriaceae bacterium | reverse complement strand
ATAAGACGGCGCGGAATGGGCTTCGCGTGATCGATCTGCTCAATTCCAATCTGCTGAAGACGCACATTGAGAATGCCTGCCACGAGAAGAACACGATTGCGCACGCGCTGTTCGGCACCGAGCCGCTCGACCCGGCGCAGATGTATGAGGAGTATGCCCGCGCCGCGGAGCAGATCGCTCCCTTTGTGACTGACACCGGCGCGCTGCTGAACAAGGGGATTCGCGACGGGAAAAGCGTGATGTTTGAGGGCGCGCAGGGCACGATGCTGGACATTGACCACGGGACGTATCCTTTTGTCACCTCGTCGTCGGCAACGGCGGGCGGGGCGGTGACGGGGACGGGCGTGGGTCCGACCGCGATCGGCACGGTGATCGGGGTGACCAAAGCTTATGTGACGCGCGTGGGCGAAGGGCCGTTCCCGACCGAGTCGCATGACGAGACCGGCGAGCAGCTTCGCAAGCTGGGCAACGAGTTCGGAGCGGTTACAGGACGCCCGCGCCGCTGCGGATGGCTGGACCTGCCGCTGCTGCGCTATGCCTCGCAGGTCAACGGCATTGAGTGGCTGGTGGTGACCAAAATGGATGTGCTGGACGGGCTGGAGGAGATTCCTGTGTGCGTGGGCTATGAGATTGACGGCAGGCGCGTCGATACGATGCCGGCCGACGTGCGGGGGCTTGAATCGATCCGGCCGGTCTACACCAAGCTCAAGGGCTGGAAGCAATCGACGGAAAACATTGCCGAATTTGAGCAGCTTCCGCAGCTTGCTCGCGATTACCTGCGTTTTCTGGAGCAGGAGTCGGGGGCGTGTATCGGCATGGTTTCGACCGGCCCGGACCGCGACCAGACCATGACGCTCCCGGTCTTCGCCCAGGCCCTTCCATCCCTGGCACCTGTGAAAAGAGAAAAACAATGATCAGCTTGACCGTTCGCATGAAGTTCAAACCCGAAGACCGCGACCAGATTCAGGACGCACTGCGCGCGCTGACCGCCGCTTCGCGTCTTGAGCCCGGCTGCGCCACCTTTATTCCCCATACCCTGGAGGACGACCCCGATACCGTCTTCATTTATGAGCAGTACCGGGACCAGGGAGCCCGCGATGCCCATGCCGCTTCCGAGCATTTCCAGAAATATGTGGTGGGCTGCCTGTACCAGCGGATGCTGGAGCGACGGACGGAGAACCTGCACGCGGTGGCTTAGGTAGCGGGAGGCCCATCCTCTGACTGGCAAAAATGCGTACTTCGCTCGCTAAAATCGCGGCTCCGGTGTTCGCCTTTGACTCATCGCGGTAGCGCGGGCTACTATCCGGTACGCATATGCGTCGTACCCCTCCAGCGCCGCGAGCGTCGCAAAGAACGGCCAGCGTTCTGCTGGCGGCAGTCTTCTGCCTGCTGGTTTCGCCGCCGGCGTGGGCGCTGCTTCCGCGTCGCGATGCGCACGCGGTTCGCAAGCAAATTGAATCGCTGGAGATGCAGTGGCGGGACGCCGTGGTTACCAACAATGTGCGTCAGATGGAGCATCTGCTGGCCGATGATTATCTGGGCATCAGCGCGAATGGGACGGTCGAGACCAAGGCGGAGGAGCTGGCGCAGCGCCGGGCCGGGACCATACGCATCCAGAGCCTGACCCTCAATGACATCAAGGTCCGGGTCTACGGCAAGACCGCCGTCGTGACCTCGCGGGCGGAGTTGACCGGGGTCAACGGGCAGAGCGATATCAGCGGGAATTACCGCTATACGCGCGTGTACAACAAACGTTTCGGGCAGTGGAAGATCATCAGCTTTGAGGCCAGCCGCATGCATGACGCGGACTCCCGCGCCAATCACTGAGGGAGCGGCGAAGAACCGGGTAGCTAAGAACCGGCAGCTAAAAAGCGGTTGGCGGCCGAAGTTGTTGTTTCAATTCCAATCCGTAGGAACAAACACTGCTCACGACCCACCCGCTACCCGCTACCCGCCTTATCCGCTACCCGCTCTACCAACTACCCGCTCTACCAGCAAACCGTTTCATCGGCCACCCGCTTCACCAGCTACAAACGTTGCTATAATCCTTGCAGATGCCCGCATTGGGCCAGGTTGGAGGTGTATTTCTTTGGCAGAGGTTCGCGTGCAGGAAGGCGAGCCGCTTGAGAACGCTTTGCGCCGTTTTAAGCGCAAGGTGCAGACGGAGGACATTATCAAGGAAGTGAAGCGTCACTCCTTCTACCTGAAACCAGGCGAGAAGCGCCGCGTGAAAGAGGCGCTGGCGCGCAAGCGGAATCGTAAGAAGGCTCGTAAAGAGCAGGACTAACGGGGATTTTTCGCGGGAAGCGGAGAAGTCCACAAGGGCGGTCGCAACGCATTCGCATCGCCAGTCATTGACGCGCTGGGAAAAACGGTTTCCCCGATCGTTTTCCCGGCGCGCTGCAAATCTCCGGCAGCGGGAACGCCGTCTCCGGCGGTTGGTTGAGCAGAAATCTCCGGCGACAATCTGATGCCGGAGTTGAGCCGCACTTGATGTCGGCCCAGGGCCCGAATTTCACATATTTTTGAGGCTTACTTGCTTTCAGCCTTTTTGAGGCTGATGCTATTCCACACACAGTTGCGGTGGTCAAGGGACGCGCATCATGGATTTCATCGACAAGACGTTGAAATGCGTCGATTGCGGGAATGAGTTCGTGTTCACCGCGGGCGAGCAGTTATTTTTTCACGACAAGCAGTTCAAGAACGAGCCGAAGCGATGCAAGACCTGCAAATCGAAGCGCGCCTCCGGCAAGACGGTCCGTCCTGAAACGCGGACCACGTGTTCGGATTGCGGCGCGGAGACGACGGTTCCGTTCAAGCCGTCGCAGGGCAGACCGGTGCTATGCCGATCCTGCTTCCAGCGGAAGCAGCCCTCGGCGCAGCCGGCCGCCAGAGTGAGTTAGGGACAGCTTTCCCCGTCAGCGCACCTGCGCCAGCTTGGGTGAGGTGGATTTGGCGCTGGCCTTCTGTGGCGGAATGGGCCGCCCGGTGGATTTGCGGGCTGCGGCTTTGCCTGGCGTTTTGGAGGCGGATTTTGCGGGGACGCCGCGCAAGGCGGTATCCGGACGACTCAGCATGGCCTCCGCATCTCTCCGCTTGTTGTCTTCATGGGTCACCAGCAGAGCCTCGAGCTGGAGCAGCAGGTCGCTTGTGTTCATGGGCTTGACGAGCAGCTTGTCGGCGCCATCCTCGCCCTCGGAGCCGGGCATGGGAAAGGCGGTCAGCATGGCGACGGCCGGGCGGCCGGGCGCCTTTTTGGCGGCAGCCACGACTTCCATTCCGGCGGTGTCGCTCTCCATGCGCATATCGGTGATGACCATGTGATACCGATGCGCGCGGATTTTCATTTTCGCTTCACGGGCGGAGGCCGCGGTTTCGACGTCGAAGCCGCTGAACTCCAGCACCGCTTTCAATGTGAGCAGGATCGCCAGCTCATCGTCCACGAGTAGAATTCGCCGTTTCATAGAGTTGCCATCCTTCTAAAAAATACGCACCGCAGCCGTGTGAAGCGAAGATTGCCGGTTGAAAAACCGGCGAAGCAATAATTTACCGCGCGATGAACATTTTGGCAACGCTCCGCAGCCGTTCGGGAGCGGTTGATAAACTTAAACGTGTGGAAGCATACCACGTCGAGAACTTCGGATGTCGCGCCAGCCGCTCAGATGGGGAAGCCATTGCCGCCGGATTGCGCGGCCAGGGTCTGTCGGAGGCTGCAACTCTCGATTCCGCCCACCTGATTATTGTAAACACATGCAGCGTGACAGCGGAAGCGGACCGCTCGGCGCGGGCCTTTGTTCGCCGCGCGCGGCGGCGGAATCCGGAGGCGAAAATCATTGTCACGGGCTGTTACGCGCAGCGCGCTCCGGAGGAAGTAGCCGCGCTGGAAGGCGTGGACGCCGTGATCGGCAACAGCCACAAGGGACTAGCCGTCCAGGGGACTGGCCGTCCAGGCACACGCGGCTTCGCCGCACCGGATTTAGTCCCGGTTTCCTCGCTCACCCGCCGGGGCGTACCGATCTACGTCGATCAAACTTTTGCACACTCCGAGCTTTCCCGTCTGCCTTTCGCCGCCGACGCGCGGCAGACCCGCCCCAACCTGAAGGTGCAGGACGGCTGTGGGAACCGCTGTTCTTTCTGCGTGATTCCGGCCACTCGGGGACCGAGCCGCTCGGTTCGGCTGGAGACGTGCCTGGAAGATGTTTGCCGGTTTGTGGATGGGGGCGGGCTGGAGTTGGTGCTTTCCGGAATCAACCTGGGGCGCTGGGGGCGCGATCTGAGTTCGGCGCAGAAATTTATCGATTTGGTCGCGGCGATTCTCCGCCAGACGAGTCTGCCGCGCCTGCGCCTGAGTTCGATTGAGCCGATGGACTGGAGCCCGGAACTGATTGCCCTGTTTCGGGATTACGCCGCTGGCTCGCAGCCTCGTCTTGCGCCGCATGCGCACCTGCCGCTGCAATCAGGGTCGGACACGATTCTGCGAAAGATGTATCGGCGCTATCGTCCCTGGCATTATGCCGAGCGGGTGAGCGCCATCCGCGAGGCTCTGCCCGATGCGGCCCTTGGAGCCGATGTAATGGTTGGCTTTCCGGGCGAGACGGATGCGCTGTTTGAGGAGAGCTACCGGTTTATCGCCGCGCAGCCGTTGACTTACCTGCACTTGTTTCCGTTTTCCGCCCGGCCCGGCACGCCAGGTTGGGATCTGCATCGCGAGCAGCCGGTTCCGGCTAAGGCGGTAGCGGAGCGGATGGCGGCGTTGCGCGCCCTGATCGACGAGAAGGCACACGCTTTTCGACGGCAGTTTGTGGGACGGACTCTCTCGGTTATCACGCTGGAGGGCGGCGCTGCCGGGCAGACCCCTTCGCTTACCGCAAACTTCCTCCAGGTGGAGTTGAAGGAGACGGTTCCCGCGAACCGTATGGTGGAGGCGAGGCTCTCTTTTGGGCCGGATGAGTCCTCGTTGATTGGGGGGCTGATTCCTGGAGCGCGGACGGGATCTTTGGCATCGTAAGAAAGAGAAGCACGGTATACTGGGTAGCTACATGGCCCCTGTGCCGTGGAATTTTGGAGGAAACCCATCGATAAGCGTTCGGCCAAACAATTTATCCGTATCAATGAAAGAATCCGCGCGCGCGAAGTGCGCGTCATCGACGATGCCGGCGAGCAGCTCGGCATTCTTCCGCCCTTTGAAGCCCTGAAGATCGCCCGCGAGCGCGGCCTCGATCTGGTCGAGGTTTCGCCCAACGCCGTCCCGCCGGTCTGCCGCATTCAGGACTACGGCAAGTTCCTCTATGAGAAGGACAAGAGCGAACGGGCGGCGCGCAAAAAGCAGAAAATCATCGTGGTCAAGGAAGTGAAGTTCTCCGTCACGGTGGACGAGCACGATTATCAGACGAAGAAGAACCAGGCGGTGCGGTTCCT
The DNA here is from genome assembly GCA_049680085.1 of Acidobacteriaceae bacterium. GTDB lineage: Bacteria > Acidobacteriota > Terriglobia > Terriglobales > Acidobacteriaceae > Silvibacterium. Next base: position 18,438 of record JBAUHD010000183.1, on the reverse strand, counting down.
GAGCGAGGGCGACAAGGTGAAGGCGTCGCTGCGCTTCAAGGGCCGGCAGATGGCTCACCGCGACCTGGGCTACGCCATTATTAACCGGCTGATTCAGGATATTGGCGAGACCGGAACGGTGGAGTTCATGCCGCGCATGGAAGGGACCACGCTGCACGCGATTCTGGCTCCGGGGAAGAAGGAAGCGGCCAAAAAGCCGGTGGCACCGAAGCCCCCGGCGGCGGCGGCTCCAGCTCCGGCCGAGCAGGCGGCTCCCGCCGCGCATTAATTCCGGCCCGCGCCTCAGGCGAGGCGCGGGCGCAGGCCGGAATCCGAATCAGGGCGTCAGCAGAAAATCCGTGCTCGTGGTGTATTCCTGGCCGCCGATCTTCAATACCATCCGGGCCGTATTTTTTCCGGCATATTTCGCATCGCTGTCCTGCCATCGCAGCTCAACAGAGGCAATCGACGCCTGCATGGCATCGTCTATCCCGAACTTCACCGGGAAAGTGCGCACCAATTGGCCGTCATGCACGATCTGCATTTCGCCCGAGACCGGAAGCGCGGCATCCTTCGCAGTCCGGTATTGCGCCGTGAACTGCACGGTGTCTTTGAGCGATGCGGTATCAGATGCGCTTGTCCCCATAGCTCCGGCCTTGAACATCCGCGGCTCCGCGATTCCCGTGGCGTTCTGGGGCGAGGAGGCCAGGATGAACTTCCATTCGCAGTCGCTCGTGGAGGCGATGTACAGCGCGTAGTGCCCAGCCGCCAGCGCCACGGGTTTGGGCCCCAGCTTGAACCAGATTGGGTTGCGGATGGGCGCGGGGCCTCCGAGCTGCGACGATTCATGGGTAGGCCACACCCGCTGCAGGTTGCCGACAAAGACGCAGCTATCCGGCGAATGCGTCTTGTAATTCTGAACAAAGTGCGCCGAGACGTAGACCGTGTACTGCCCGCCAATCAGGTTGAAGGACGCGCTGTATCCCCCATCGCCATGGTAGAAATGCGATTCTCTTCCATAGCCTGGAACCGCTAGAATCGCCATCACCAGCAGCCCGATTGCCCCCAGCCAGAATTTCCTCATCGCCGGCCCACCCCCATGGTTCGTCCCAAGCCATCGCCAATGATTCCAACGGCACGTTGCCACGATACACCACGGGGAACGGCAGCCCCGCGTGGAATAACAAAGATCGCTATTTCTTGTTATTATGCCGTTGAAGGGGATTCCACCATGAACGTGTCGCTGACTCCCAAGCTTGAGAAATACATTCAGAAAAAAGTGCGAAGCGGCCGGTACACCTCGGCCAGCGAGGTAATGCGGGAAGCGCTGCGATTGCTGGAGCGGGCGGAGGAGCGCGAACGGGAGCTGCGGGAATTCCGGACCGAACTGGATCGCGGAATTGCAGAAGCGGACGCCGGAATCACGTTGGATGGGGAAGAGGTCTTTGCTAAACTTCGAGAGAAATCCCGCCTGCGTCGCAAGAAATCCGCATGAGACAAATCCGGAATATCGCGGCACTCCTGCGCGAACAGCGAAATCGCTAGGCTCAAAGCTGTGTCTCTTCATTTTCAAATCCGCAAGACCCAGGGCCCGGCCCGCCGCGCCACTCTTTTTCTCCCGCACGGGCCGGTGGAGACGCCGGTTTTTATGCCGGTGGGGACGGCGGCGTCGGTCAAAGCGGTGCCGCAGCATCTGCTGGAAGAACTGGATGCGCGGATCATTCTGGGTAACACCTATCATCTTTATCTGCGGCCTGGTCACGAACTGATTCGCAGGCTTGGCGGGCTGCACCAATTCATGAGCTGGCCACACCCGCTGCTGACCGACTCGGGCGGATTTCAGGTTTTCAGTCTGAACGAGCTGCGCAAGGTCACGGAAGAGGGCGTGCAATTTCGCTCGCATCTGGATGGGTCGAGCCATTTCTTTTCGCCCGAACATTCGATGGAGGTGCAGATCGCGCTCGGCTCCGACATTGCGATGGCTTTTGACGAATGCACCGAGTATCCCGCCGATCGCGCCCGCGCCCGGCACTCGCTGGACATGACGCTGCGCTGGGCGGAGCGCAGCCAGCGGCATTTTGAGGCGCACAAGCAGGAGCGCCCCTGGGACGAGGCCTTCGCCGGACAAACGCCCAGCCTGTTCGGGATTGTGCAGGGCGGCATGTATGCGGACCTGCGGCGCGAGTCCGCCGAGCGGCTGGTGGAAATGGACTTTCCCGGCTACGCGATCGGCGGCCTCAGCGTGGGCGAGCCGCGCGAGTTGACGCGCGAGATCATCGCCGCGACGCTGCCGCATTTGCCTGCGGACAAGCCGCGCTATGTCATGGGCGTGGGCTATCCGGACGAAATTGCCGAGTACGCCGCGATGGGCGTGGACATGATGGATTGCGTGCTGCCCACCCGGGCCGCGCGGCACGGCCTGCTGTTTACCTCCGAGGGCCGGCTGAACATCAAGAGCCGCAAGTACGCCGAAGACCAGAACCCTCCCGACCCGGCCTGCGGCTGCATGGTTTGCACGCGCTACAGCCGGGCATATCTGCGTCATCTAATGACCATGGGAGAGCCGCTGGCCGCGGTGCTGAACACGCTGCACAACCTGGCGTTTTATCTGGACACGATGCGAAGGGTGCGGGCGGGAATTGAAGCCTGAGTTTTGCTTCGGGATGCTGCCTCGACAAAAGGAGCGGCCCTCAGTCCGCTCCTTTTGTGAGCAGGGGATTCGATCACCGCTTAGTGGTGTTGATCCGCAGTTGGATGTAAGGGAGACCGTAGGAGACGAACAGGCTGGGCAATGCGCCCTTCTTCAGAGCGATTGGGATGATAGAGCCGGTTCCGGTAAAGGTGGTGGGGATGTGCGGAGTCTTGAAGGATCCGGTGCCAAGGCCGAGATAGAAGCCTCCTTGCGCGGTCTGGCTGCCGGCGTAAAGAGGGTCGAGGAAGAGGAGGTCGGGCTTGCCGTCGCCATTGAGGTCGCTCAGGTCGATTTTCGGGTACCCCGATGTCAGATCGAGAGAGACGGCGGAGGACCAGTAGAACCTGCCGGAGGTGTTCGCCAGCAAGCTGGCAACGCGCATGGGCTTCCGCGCCCCGGATGGCGCGCCGGATGAACTGGTGTCGACGCCGATGAGCAGATCGGACCGGCCATCGCCGTTGAGGTCAGCCGCAAACAGGTTGGGTTGATCGATGAATTGGCTGTCGAAGGTGTAGCTGACGACGCCGGGGCCGAAGCCGCCCTTTCCGTTTCCGGCGAAGGTGAGCAGCTCAGGATAGGCGACGGGCGCGCCGTTAGCAGAGTCGAAGGCGAAGGCGATATCCTGATTCCCATTTCCTTCAAAGTCGCCGACGACCATGTTGGTGACGTCGGGACTCTCATAACCGAGGCTGGCAGGGGTCTGGTAATCGGTCTGGGTAAAGATCCCCATGCCCTGGTTGAGGAAGATGCACAGCATCGCCGGAGCGCTGTAGTAGACGCCGGAAGAGTAAGCCAGCACGGCAATGTCAGGCTTGCCGTCCTTATTGAAGTCAGCGACGACGCCTTCGACCACGCCGAGGCCAGGGGGCAGGGTGCCGACGTATCCCTGGGTAAACTTGCCGCTGCCCTGGCTAAGCATGGCAGTGAAGATGCCGTCCGCGTCACCTTCGTCGTTCGGATAATTGTTGCAAGGTTTTTCCTGGCATCCGGCGAGAAGGCTGATGATATCGTCTTTGCCGTCGCCGTTGACGTCGGTGACGAGAAAGGCATTGCCCGGGGGAATGGGAGAGACAGAGCCGGTGATAGAAAATTTGCCGGTTCCGTTGCCGGTGAGGAATTTGAAGCTGCTGCTGGTTTCTAATCCGACAATAAGATCGGTATTGCCATTCCCATTGAAGTTGCCGTAGAAGGCGAGGCTGGATGTTTCGTTGCCGATGGCGCCGGTGGATATCCGCTGGATGGAGGAAAAGGTTGGGGTTTGCGCGGACAGCGCGGCGGATGCCGCGACTGCGACCAAGAGGCACAGGCATAGACGGGGGAGGGGTCTCATGGAAAGGCTCGTTTCAGGTTTGCGTGCGGATTAGGTGGCCTTTCGGAAGAACTTCTCCAGATTGAAGGGAGTGCAAAACCGGATATACCCGCCGTACTAAGATGCAGTTGAAACCGGGGCGGTTATCCTGTTCTTGCAGGCTCTGCTTGACACCGGGAAATCTGTACGCGATGCTAAGGGGTAGACGTTTCTGAGGCCCCTTTCCCTGGGCGGCCGCAGATGCGGAAGGAAGCAGCAGGCGCTGTTCGAAGCCCGTTCGGCAAAAGATTTCTCCTCTTAGCCGCTGGGCCTTTCCTCAAAATATTTGAAGTTGGCGGCGTGGGAGGCGATTTTCCTCATCCCCGTCCAAAAGGATTGTGTGTTGACGACGTTACTTCTGGCTGCCCCGTTTGCTATTCCGTCGGGCCTCGTCTCATTTCTACCGTTCATTCTCATCATCGTGGTTTTCTGGCTTCTGCTCATCCGGCCCAACCAGAAGAAGCAGCAGGCCTGGCAGCAGATGCTGCGGAACCTGAAGACGGGCGACCGGATCACGACCAGCGGCGGGATCCGTGGAACCATCCTGAACATCCGGGAAGACACGATTCAGCTTCGCATTCCGCCCGATAACATCAAGATTGAAGTGGTCAAAAGCGCGATTGCTTCCGTTACTACCGACGAGGTAGCCAAGTAGCTCAATTCCATGCAGAAGAATCTGACGAAAAAAACCATTCTGATCATCGCCGTGCTGTTGGTGTGCGTGCTCGGCATCACCGGCATTCCCAGCGGATTCTCCGGGACCGCGCTCAAGGAGTCATTTCTGAAGCGCATCCAGCTTGGGCTGGACCTCAAGGGCGGCACGCACCTTATCCTGCAGGTCATGGTGGACGAGGCTGTCGGCATCACCACCGACAGCGACGCCGCGCATATCCAGCAGTCCATGCAGACGAATGGAGTCACCGGCGCCACGGCCCTCAAGCCCGACCGGAAGAACCGTCCCGCGGTGATCCAGGTCAACAACGTGCCGCTGGACCAGGGCAGCACTCTGCGCAGCCTGCTCAGCGCGCAGTACAGCCAGCAGTACGACATCGCTTCCAGCGGAAACGGCTCCACCTGGACGCTGACCATGAAGCCCAGCGCCCAGACAGACCTGAAGAACCGCGCTCTCAGTCAATCGATCGAGGTCATTCGCCAGCGCGTCGATTCGCTCGGCGTCAGCGAGCCGGTGGTCCAGCCGTACAACCTGGGCAATTATCAAATCCTGGTCGAATTGCCCGGCATCGATGACTTCGACCGCGTGAAGAGCGTCATTCAGTCCACCGCGCGCCTGGAGATTCATCTTGTCGAGGGAGGGCCGTACACGAGCGAGCAGGACGGGCTGCAGCAGCTTGGCGGCGCGCTGCCTTTTGGTTCCGAGATGGTGCAGACCGCTCCCGGCGTGAATCCGTCGGGCTGGTATGAAGTCAAGCAGGTAGCCGAAGTCGGCGGCACCGATATCCGCAGCGCGCGCGTGGGAACGGACAGCAACACCAACGAGCCGCAGGTGGAGTTTTACCTGACCAGCACGGCCGGCGATCACTTCGCCCAGTTCACCGCGGCGAACTTAGGCAAGCCGCTCGGCGTCGTGCTGGACAACAAGGTTCAGGAAGTGGCCAATATCAAAGGCCAGATTCGCGATCAGGGAACCATCTCCGGCGGCTCCATGACCCCGCAGGAAGCCAACGACCTGGCCATGCTGCTCAACACCGGCTCGCTGCCCGCGTCCCTGCGCTACTTGCAGGAGAGCACCATCGGCCCGTCGCTGGGCGCGGATTCCATCCGCGAAGGGGTGCTGGCGGCCATCATCGGCATGGCGGCTGTGTTGATCTTCATGCTGGTCTACTATCGCGGCGCGGGCATCAATGCTGACCTTGCGCTTATTTTGAACCTGGTGATCCTGCTCGGATTTATGGGTTATTTCGGCGCGGTGCTTACGCTGCCGGGCATAGCGGGCGTGATCCTGACGGTGGGTATGGGCGTTGACTCAAACGTGCTGATCTTTGAGCGCATCCGGGAAGAGCTGCGCGCGGGCAAGAGCCCGGCCGCAGCGGTCGATCAGGGCTTCGGACACGCCTGGACGACCATTCTGGATACTCACGTCACGACGGTGGTTGCAGCCGCCATCCTGTTCCTGTTCGGAACCGGGCCGGTGAAGGGATTTGCCGTGACGCTGACGATCGGACTTTGCGCCAACCTGTTCACCGCGGTCTTCGTCTCGCGCGTGATCTTCGACGCGCACCTGAACAAGAAGCTGAGGGGCGAGCCTATCTCGGTGTAAACACCAGCCGCCAGCTACTAGCTTTTAGCTTCTAGCTGGGCAAGAGCAGAGGTCGGTTCTCGGTGGGAAAGTAATTGAAAAGTTAAGATTCAAGATCGAAAAAAGCTAAGGGCTAGCAGCTAAAAGCTAGGAGCTGATTCATAGTGGAATTTTTTGGGGAAGTAAAGATCGATTGGCTGGGGAAGAAGTGGTACTTCGTCGCTTTCTCCCTGGTGTTCAGCATCGCCGGCCTGCTCTCGCTGTTTTTCTGGCACGGTCTGCCGCTGGATGTGGATTTTCGCGGCGGGACTGTGGTGCGGGTGAAATTCACCCAGCCTCCGGACATTAACGAGCTGCGCAACGCGGCGCAAGCCGCGGGTTTGAAGGACGCGCCGGTGGTGACCTACGGGCCGCCATCCAATCATGAGGTCATCATCACGCTGCCTGAGACCAGGGGCGGCGGGTCGGCGGCCATTGACGCGGGCCGGGCCGCCATTGTTTCGACGCTCACTTCGAACTACTCCGCGACCGGTAAGCAGGCCCAGGGTTCCGGAAAGCTTGACCTGGATAACGCGGGACGCGGGCAGCTTGCGGATTGGCTGGCGCAGAAAGACCCCGAGCATCTGGGCCTGGGCGACAACGCCAAGCAGCGCTACACGCAGCAGTCGAACGCCATCCTGAATTACAAGGACACTGAGCACAGCGGATTGATTGGTTCCATCGACGACCTTTCCGGAGTGGCGGACCCGGCGGTGGTCAACCTGCTCAAACAGGATGCTTATCTTTCCGGCTTCAACATTCGCAACGTCGAGATTGTTGGGCCGCAGGTGGGCGAGCAGCTTCGGCATAAGGCTTTTTGGGCGACGATCTACTCGCTGGCTGGGATGCTGATTTACCTCTGGTTCCGCTTTGAGCTGATTTATGGCGTGGCCGCCGTGGTGGCCGTTTTTCACGACACGCTGATCACCATCGGCGCGTTCTCTATCTTTGATAAGGAGATATCCCTCACCGTCATCGCCGCCATCCTGACTCTGATCGGCTATTCGATGAACGACACCATCGTGGTCTTCGACCGCATCCGGGAGAACCTGCAGATTAGCCGCCGCGAGCCGCTGGGCCAACTGGTCAATCGGAGCATCAACCAGACGCTGAGCCGGACGGTGCTTACCTCCGGGCTGACGTTCCTGACGGTGCTCTCGCTGTTCATTTTTGGCGGACAGGTGCTGCACCCCTTCGCCTTTGCCCTGGTTATCGGCATTCTGATCGGGACGTATTCTTCGATTGCCATTGCCTCGCCGATGCTTGTCGCGTATCAGGACTGGCGCTCTGGGCGAGGAAAAAGCGCGGCACTGCCGACGGGCCGGCGATCCAAAGTATGAGGCTTTCGCATCCTATGCGGTTTGTGATAGAAGGGAGCACTCGCCTTTTTGCCCGGAGAGCCAACGCTGGCTGGAAAGAAAAAAGAAGCGGAACCCCGGGAACAAAAACCCAACGTTGCGGTGTCTATAGGTGGTAACGAATGTTTGTAAGCCAGAGGTAGGCCATGTTTGAAGATTCAATAATCGAATCCGGCGGACGGATCAAGACGAAGAGCAAGTACTGGGTCTGGGTCGGCCTTGCGATCAACGGCGCGATCATCGGAGCGATGATTCTGATCCCGCTTATTTATCCGGAAGCTTTGCCTACGACAGCTATGACCACGCTGCTTGTAGCGCCTCCTCCGCCTCCTCCGCCTCCGCCGCCTCCGCCGCCGGCACCAGTGCACATCGAGAAAATTGTCTCCCAGTTGATGAATAATCAGCTTACGGTCCCCAAGATTCCGCACGAGGTGAAAATGGTGCATGAGGCGGCTCCGCCGCCGCCGCAAATGGCGGGCGTAGCCGGCATGGAAGGCATGGGCAGCGGAAGCGCCAACGGCGTGATGGGCGGCATTCTGGGCGGCATGGGAAATGGCGGCCCGGTGGTGAAGGCGGCTCCCCCGAAGAGAATTGCGGTGTCAGCCGGCGTGATCGCCGGAAACCGCATTGGCGGAGTGGATCCGCGCTATCCGGCCATTGCGAGGGCTGCCCGCATCCAAGGTACGGTGGTTCTGCAGGCCATGATCTCGAAGCAGGGCACGATTCAGGACCTGAAAGTGATCAGCGGCCCGCCGATGCTGCAGCAGTCCGCTGTCGAAGCTGTGAAATCCTGGCGTTACAAGCCCTATCTGCTCAATGGCGAGCCGGTAGAGGTGGAGACGCAGGTGAACGTTGTCTTTACCATGGGCGGTTGATGCCCGGAGAGCCCTCGCCTAGCCGGAAGGGCGCTTCGCAGCCGCGAAACATTTTTTGTGATTTCCCAGTAATTACTCCTCAGGAGGAAAGATTCACGTGATTCTCGCTCATCTTCATCTATTCGCCGCCCATGCCTCCAGTCTGGGCCTCTTTTTCCAGGACGACACATCCATCAACTTAACCAGCCCCATGGGTCTGTGGGGACAGATGGGCTGGCTGGCCCGCGCCGTCGTCATCCTGCTCATCATCATGTCGGTCTGGTCGCTGGCGGTCATGATCGACCGTTACCTGTACTTCGCGGCAGCCCGCAAGCAGTCGCGCGAATTCGCTCCCCGCGTTGCCGGCGCCCTGAAGGAGGGCAAGCTGGACGAGGCGGTGAAGGTTGCCGATCGCAATAAAAAGTCGCACCTTGCCGAGGTGGTTACGTCCGGACTCCAGGAGTTCCGGAACTACGGCAGCGGCGGCAACATCACGGTCGAGCAGATCGAGTCGTCCAAGCGCGCCCTGGAGCGGGCTGAGGCCATCGTTCACGCCAAGCTGAAGCGCGGCCTGGGCGGGCTGGCCACCATCGGATCGACCGCTCCGTTCGTGGGACTGTTCGGCACCGTCGCCGGCATTCTGAAGGCGTTCGGACAGATCGCCGCGCAGCATACGACGAGCATCTCGGCGATTGCGGGCGGCATTTCCGAGGCGCTGGTCACGACCGCGCTCGGACTGCTGGTTGCCATCCCCGCCGTCTGGGCGTTCAACTACTTCACGGGCAAGGTGGAGGCGTTCGACGTTGAGATGGACAACTCTTCCAGCGAACTGGTCGACTACTTCATCAAGCAGAGCCGCCGGTAAGCCGGCTCATTGCAGCGGGAATCACACGCCGGGAGTGGGGCAGGCATCGCCCATTCCGCTCCCGGCGCCCATCTTTCCCAGCCCTGAGCGCGCAACCGGACGACGCACGGAGTAAAGAATGGCAATCTCAAAAAGGGACGAAGGCAGCAAGGTAAATTCCAACATCAACGTCACGCCGATGGTGGACGTTATGCTGGTGCTGCTGATTATCTTCATGGTTATCACGCCTCTGGCCGAGCAGAAGGTGAATGTGACGCTGGCCGAAACCCAAAGCGCCGTGGCCATGACCGACGCCAGCAAGCAGGACGCCGTGACCGTCGCCATCACTCGCGACAGCAAGGTCTATCTTGGCCAGGATCAGGTGACGCTCGACACCCTGGGGCCCAAGGTGGCGGACCAGTTGCAGAACAAGACCAATAAGACCGTGTATTTTCGCGCTGACGCGCGCGCCCACTACGGCACCGTGGAAGACGCGATCGACGCGGTACGGACGGCGGGCGTGGAAGAGGTCGGTCTGCTGACCGAGAACCAACAGAACAACCAGCCTCCCACACAAGGCGCGGGCGGCGAATAGCGCGAAGTTTTTACTCCGGCCATTGCGCCGGAAACGAGGAATTGACGTATGGCAATGTCAACAGGTGGTGGTCCGGGTGGTCTGAACTCGGAAATGAACGTAACGCCTTTTATCGATGTGCTGCTGGTGCTGCTGATCATCTTTATGGCGATTGTGCCGGTGGTCCCGAAAGGCCTGGATGCGCTGGTGCCCCAGCCGCCCAAAAATAATACGCCGCAGCAGCCCAACCCGCTGACGGTGGTGCTGCAGATCGCTGGTGGCGCAAATGGGATTCCGAGCTACAAGCTCAACACCCAGGATGTACCCGGCAATGAGTTGAAGACCAGGCTCAATGCGATCTACTCCATCCGCGCCGAGAAGGTGTTGTTTGTGCAGGGCGATCCGAACCTGAACTTCTCTTCCGTGGCCCATGCCATTGACGTTGCGCATTCAGTGGGCGTCGATCACATTGGCCTGATTACACCGAAAATGGCAGCCGGCCAATAGGCGGTTTCCGGCGGAGGCCGTCGCGGCCTCCGCCCTGTTTTTTTCGGTCCGCACCGCATAGAGTTGCAGGATGGCGCGGACCAAGTACAATCACAGCGCGGGGGGATTTTATCCTCCAGGCCGCCACGAGCCCCAGTCGCTCCCATGCACGGCGGCCGAAGGAGAACAGAAATAGAATGAACCGAATTGCACGCTTCCCGGTGATGGCCGTGGCTACCGTCGCGCTGCTGGCCTCCGTAACCGGTTGCCAGAAACTTAAAGCCCGCGATCAGCTGAACAAGGGAGTTCAGGCCTATAAGGGCGCCCGATACGAAGAGGCGATCAACCATTTTGAGCAGGCCGTCAATGACGATCCCAGCCTGCCGATGGCGCGCTCTTATCTGGCGACCGCCTACGCGCAGCAGGTGGTCCCCGATCTGACCAGCGCGGAGAACCTGAAGACCGCGAATCTGGCTATCGAAAGCTTCCAAAAAGTGCTTGTGCAGAAGCCCGGCGATATCGGCAGCATGAAGGGCATCGCCAGCATCTACTTCAACATTGACGATTATGCCAAGGCCAAGGAGTGGCAGTTGAAGGTGCTTCAGGCCGACCCGCAGGATGCTGAAGCCGCCTACACCATCGGCAGCATTGACTGGCGGCTGGCCTACCGCAACGCCGTGAAGGAGTTGAAAGCGGTGGGACTCGATGATGACGGTCAGGGCAATGCAAAGATGCCGAAGAAGACCTGCCAGGCGATCCAGAAGGAGAACACGGACCTGGTCAACGAAGGCGTCGATTACCTTAAGAAGGCCATCGAGATTCGTCCGAATTATGACGATGCGATGACCTACCTTCAGTTGACCTATCGCCGCAAAGCCGATCTTGAGTGTGGCGACGACGCGGCGCGCAAGGCGGACATGGCGCTGGTCGATCAGTGGTTGGCCAAGGCGATGAATACTCGCAAGGCCAACGAAGAGAAGAAAAATAACGCGGGCCACGGCGTCACGCTGAAATAGCGCAGCCCGGGTTTCAGCAGGAGCCTCCGCCAGAGCGGAGGCTTTTTGCTTTGCAGAAGTTGCTTCAGCAGATCACGATTCGCCGCGACACAACTTATAATCAGCGCATGAAAGAACCCTCGCAGCGAGGCCCCGGAAACGCCCGCAGGCAGAAGACAACAATATCAACGGCCTCTGCGCCGAAGGTGCGTATCGCTGGACGCGCAGTCCCACCGAAGACGCGCGTGGCTGGGCGGCAAGCCCCACTCGTGGGAGTGGTGATGGGCAGCAAGAGCGACTACGAGGTGCTCGCGCCCGCTATTGAAATTCTTCAGACCTTCGGGATTCCTCATGAGGCCCGCGTGGTCTCGGCACACCGCACGCCCGATTGGCTTTTTGAATACGCTGAGCAGGCGGAATCGCGGGGGCTTCGCGTCATTATCGCGGGGGCCGGTGGCGCGGCGCATCTGCCCGGAATGCTGGCCGCCAAGACTCTGGTTCCCGTCCTCGGCGTGCCGGTGCCCGCCACCATGCTCAACGGCATGGACTCGCTGCTTTCCATCGTGCAGATGCCGAAGGGAGTCCCGGTGGGCACGCTGGCGATTGGCAAGCCGGGAGCGGCGAACGCCGGACTGTTCGCCGCCGAAATACTCGCTTTGACCGACCCCGCTCTCCGCGAAAAGCTCCGCGCCTGGCGCAACCAGCGGAGCGCGGAAGTGCTGGCGCAGGAACTCGCCCAGTGAGCGTACCGTCCATCATCCTTCCCGGTGCGACCATCGGCATTCTCGGTGGAGGCCAACTCGGCCGCATGACCGCCATGGCGGCGCGCAGCTTCGGTTACCGTGTTCAGGTAATGGACCCGGATCCGGCATGTCCGGCGAGGTTTGTCGTTGACGCCTGCTTTGAGGGCAATTGGAACGATGCGCGCGCGGCCGCCGATCTGGCCCGCGGCTCCGATGTGGTCACGCTGGAAATTGAGCAGGTCTCGATCGAGTGCCTGGAAGCCGCTGCGAACTATGCTCCGGTTCGGCCCGGCGCTTCCGCACTGCGCATCATTCAGGATCGCATCCTGCAAAAAAACTGGCTGCGGGAGCACGGCTTTCCGCGGGGCGAATATCGCGCCATCGAGTCGGAAGCGGACCTTGCCCGCGCCACGGCTGAGATTGGGCCGCGCCTTTTTGTAAAAAGCGCGCGCGGCGGCTACGATGGGCGCAGCCAGGTCAAGCTTGGCTTCGGCGGCGCCACCACCCCGGCGGAGGCATGGCGTCTGCTGGGCGAACGGTCTTGCGTTGCGGAGAAGGCCATTGATCTCGATCGGGAAATCTCCGTCATGGTGGCACGCTCTCCAGGCGGGGAAACCAGAAGCTTCCCCAGCGCGCTCAATCACCATGAGCATCAGATTCTCGCGTGGAGCGTGCTGCCGTCCTCGGCCGAGCCGGCGCTCGAAACGCAAGCTCAGAGTCTCGCGCGCGGCATCGCGGAAGCCATTCAGCTCGAAGGGCTGCTCGCCGTGGAAATGTTCGTCAGCGCATCCGGCCAACTCCTGGTGAACGAAATGGCCCCGCGCCCGCACAACAGCTATCACGCCAGTGAGCGCGCCTGTGTCACCAGCCAGTTCGAGCAGGTGGTGCGCGCCGTGTGCAATTTGCCCCTCGGCGACACCTCCATCGTTCAGCCAGCGGCCATCGCCAACCTGCTGGGAAATCTTTGGCTGGACGACAACGGCGGTCCGCGCCAGCCTCATTTCGACAGGGCGCTCGGCGTGGCTGGAGTCCGTCTTCATCTTTATGAAAAGCACACGCCGAGGAAAGGCCGCAAGATGGGGCATCTCTCCGCCGTGGCCGGTACGCCGCAGGAGGCGGTAAAGCGGGTGCTGGAAGCCAAGGCGCTGCTGTAGCCAGCGCGCCAGGTTCAGATCGTGAAATAGAAGGTGGCGCCGTGTTCCACCTTGCCTTCCGCCCACACTCTGCCGCCGTGCCGCGCAATGATACGCTGCACGGTGGCCAGTCCGATGCCGGTGCCGGGAAATTCGCTGGAGGAATGCATTCGCTGGAAGGGCTGAAAAAGCCGGCTCGCTTTTCTTGAATCGAATCCCGCCCCGTCATCGCGGACGAAGTAGATTCTTCTGCCGCCCTGGACGGTCCAGGCAAATTCAATCGATGCCCGGGCGTGCCGCGAGGTGTACTTCCACGCATTGCGGATCAGGTTATCCATCACCACGCTCATCAGCCCCTGATCGGCATCGACGAGGGCGCCTTCGGCGATGGTGAACTGCACCCGCCGCTCGGGATTCGCGATCACCAGGTCCTCGGCGACGGACTGCGCCATGGCGGTCAGGTCAATCTGCTTGCGCTCCAGGCCCACGGTGGTGGCGCGGGCCAGGTTCAGCAGATCGTCGATCAGCGTGGCCATGCTCCTGGAGGAGCGCTGGATGGTCTCCAGCATTTCGGCGCCTTCGGCGCCCAGCTTCTCCTGGAAGGTGCTCTGGATGACATAGCTCATCCCGCTGATCACGTCGAGGGGACCGCGCAAGTCGTGGGCGACGGAGTAGGAGAAGGATTCCAGTTCCTTATTGGCCGCGCGCAGCTCGGCGGTGCGCTCCTGCACGCGCCTTTCCAGACCTCCGCGCGCTTCCGCGAGGGCCCCGTCGCGAGTCTGGATTTCCTGAAGCATGTCGTTGAAGGCATCCACCAGCGTGGCGATTTCGTCCTCGTTCGCGGCTTTTTCCGCACGCAGGGCGTAATCCTTTTCGCGGGAAATCATCCGCGCGGTCCCGGCCAGCCTGGTGATGGGCTCCGTTACCATGCGCCGGAAGGCGGCGGTCAACAAGGTGGCCGCCCCAATGCTGAGAAGGAAGATCACCAGGACGATCAGGCCGTATCGCCGGAGGCGATGACCCAGTTCGCTGAAGCGCGCCAGGATATAAACGGTTCCGACGCTCTTGCCGGAAAACATGATTTGATACCCGACCAGCACCTCGCCGCCTTGCGTCCATTCGGCGCGGACAGAACCTGGCCTCAGGGCCGGAGTCGGCGTGCCGCTGGTCGCGTCGGCACGCTGGTAATTCGCGAAGAGATGGCCGTCCTGGGTGACGATGGCGGCCGAAATGACGTCGGGCGAGTTCCGAAGCCCATTCAGCGTCGATGCCGCTGCCTGAGGGTCGTCAAACATCAGCGCCGTGACGCTGTTTGTCCCGGTGATCTGCGCCGCGGAGAACAGGTTCTGAATCAGGTTGTCGCGATAGGAGAAGAAGTCATACGCGAGGAAAGCCAGGCAAGCCAGCAGCAGGGCCATGCCAGTTACCAGCAGGTTGAGCCTGGTGAGCCTTGCGGAGATGGAGTTGGCGCCCGAGGGCCTCATTGCGTCACCCCGTTCCGCAGTCTTCCCGTCACGCTCAGAGCGACCTTCAGCAACTCGGAACTCAGAGTCAGATGGCACTTCGCGGCCGCGTCCAGGTTCACCATGAACCTCACCCGGTCTCCCTCGACGACAAACTGAATCGTGCCGCCGCTTTGAGCAAAATGGGGCATCCCGCTCACCAGCAGACTTTGCCTGTCGCCGAGAGCGTCGAGAATGCCGCGCAGGTTGTTTGCCTCCGAGTCCGCGATGTACAGAATGGCGCAACCGTCCGCCTGCGCCGGGCTGCTCAGGATGCGCTTCTGAATCGGCCTGCCGCCGATGCGGTTGTTGGCGATGATGCGGTCCAACGTGCCGTCGAAGGGGCCCCGCCCCAGAATGCAGATGTCGAAGGTTGGCGGTTTTGGGGCGTCGGCGGGCCAACGCACGAATTTCCCAAAGTCATAGAGATAAGCCGCTTCCACGTCATACTCCGACAGGGGTTGCGCCGGAAGAAGCGGGACGAAGAGCAGACAGCCCAACAGGGCACACCCCAAGCGCATCAGCATCCGCACGGTCGAGGATTGATCGCGGGTTCCACTCATGCGCACGCTCGTGGCCGCCGCATGAGGCCGGCAGGGATGAATGCCAACTTCCCGGGTTGCTCAGCTGCGGAAGACTGCATCGCGATCAGGGCCGCGAACAACAAGAACAAAACTTTCATAACGAACAAGGGTCACGCCGCTGAGTCTCCAGCCAAATCATTCTCCTAAAATTCTTTTGACACCTGATTGCGCTCCCACCGAGGGGAAATGGGGAAAATGCCAAGTGAAACACATCATTGGATGCGGGAAGCAGCGTGCTGCGTTGTCTCATGGTGTGGAAGCGATTTTTGTGAAGTCGCCAAGCTTGCTTGTTATTCATCGGATAAATGGGCGTATTTTTTCACCGCCGCAATGAGTTTCTCCGGTTCGCCCTTGCGGACGAAGGCCCTGACGTACGGCGCGATGTCGTCGGGGACTCCGTAGAGGTCAGACAGGAGAATAATTGGCGCGTCGGGGAACGCCTGGTTGACCAGGTTCGCGGCGTCGGTCGCCTTCAGACCTCCGGTGAGCCGGTAATCGAGCACCACCACGTCGATGCTCTGGTTCGTGGGGATATCCACCCCATTGTTGTGCGCCAGCGCGGGGAAGGGGAGAAAGCCGGCGCTCTTCAAGATCCAGCCATAGATCTGCAAATGGACAGGATCGTCATCAATAATCAATACGCCGCAATCATTTTGCATAACGGGGCCCTTTTGTTTTGACGGATGGATTACGACAACTTCATTGATAGCGTGGGTTCCACGCCAGCCTAATGCCTTTTTTGTGTTTAAGCAAGATGCTGGCGGAGTCTCCCCCGTCCGGGCTGGGCGGCTCAATCGCGCTTTACAACTTCCGCGCCGGGGGCGATGCTGAAGAAACCGTGAAAACCACCATCAGCATGTCGAAAGAAGACTACCTGAAGGCCGTGCTGGAGGCGGAGAGCGAAGGGCGCACCGTCATCTCGGCCACGCTCGCGCACTGGCTGGGAGTGTCGCCCGCGGCGGTTTCCATGGCCGTGCGCCGCTTGAAGCGCGATGGGTTCCTGGACGTGAAGCCGGACGGGATTGTGCGCCTCACCCCGAAAGGCCGCCATGTGGCGCATCGCACCGCGCTGCGCCATCACCTGATCGAGCGCATGTTGTCGGAGATGTTCGGGATGCCGTGGTATGAGGTCCACGACGAGGCCGAGCGGCTGGAGCACGCCGTTTCTCCGGCCTTCGAGGCGCGACTGCTGGAAAAGCTGGGCGAGCAGGGGACTTGTCCGCACGGCAACTTAGTGCTTCCCGAAACTCCGGCGCGGCGCGCGCGGCGCGGCCTGAGCCCGCTGTCCGAAGGCGCGGAAGGCGCTGAATATACCGTGGACAGCCTCTACGAGCGCGACCCGAAGCTGCTCCGCTTCCTGCACGAAAACGGCATTGCTCCGGGAGGCGTGGTGCGCGTACTGAAAAAGAATTACGACCAGACGTTGGCCATTGAAACGGCTTCCGGGGCCGCCACACTCGGCGCTCCCGCAGCCGAAAAGATATGGGTGAAGCTGCGTGGGAACGGCGCCAGGAAGCGCGGTTAGAGGTCTCCACCCCAGGGTGGATATGGTTCTCCCCGTCCCGATGTAGACTTCAGGCAAGAATGCATTCGTTCGGCCGCCACCTCCGCTATGCCGCCCTGGCTGCGATGCTGCTGTGCGCGGCGGCGTCCTGGGCGCTCGATCCGCACCAGGACTTGCGGCGTTATGGCTATCAGTCGTGGCAGACGGACAGCGGGCTTCCGCAAAATACTGTCCACGCGATTGTGCAGACCCGCGATGGATATATGTGGTTCGCCACCGAGGCCGGGCTGGTCCGCTTCGATTCGGTCGCGTTCACCGTGTTCACGCAGAAGACCGCGCCGCAACTGCCCAGCGGCGTGATCTACGCGCTGTTGCAGGACCGCTCCGGCGCACTGTGGATTGGCACGGCGAACGGCGTGAGCCGCTACAGGGGCGGAGTCTTCCAGGACTTTCCCGAAACTGCCGCCAGCAGCGTCTGGTCGCTTTTTGAGGACCGCGGCGGCGGCATCTGGGCGCTGGGCTCCTCCGGGCTGTCGCGGCTGGAGGGTGCGCGCTTCGTGAATGTGCCGGGCGTTCCGCTGCTCGATGAACGCAGCCGCATGGTGGAGAGGATGGGCGGCTCGCTGTGGCTTTCGACCACGGAGGGTCTGTTCCACGCCGCGCCCGGCAATGCGACCTACTTCACGCTGGCGGGCCGACCCGCGCCCGTTCAGGCCCTGATGCTCGACCGCACAGGCCGCGTTTGGGCGGGAACCGCGAATGGCGTGGAGAGGTGCGGCAACTCCGGATGCGAGCCGTTTGCTCCACTGGCAAATAAAGACCTGAGCGCGCTGGTCGAAACGCCCATGGGAGGAGTCTGGGCCGGTGGCGACGGCGGACTGTGGTTCTACGATCCCGCGCACCCCAGTGCCCCATTGCGAAGCTACACCACAAAAGACGGTCTGCCGTCGGACCGCGTGAACCTGCTGTTCTGCGACCGGGAAGAGGCGCTGTGGATCGGCACCTCCACCGGGATCGCCCGTTTCGTGAAGGGCAAAATGGAATCGTTCACGCCGAGAGAGGGCTTTTCCAGCAACATTGTTCTCGCCATTGCCGAAGACCGCGAGGGGAATCTGTGGCTAGGCACGGAGTCCGGCGGAGTCGATATTCTGCGCGACCGCAAGTTCACCACCTACACGGCGGAGGACGGCATCTCCGACGACCACATTCTCTCGATCACACAGGACCGCTCCGGAACCGTGTGGCTGGGCACCGATGGCGGCGGGTTGAATTACGCGAAACCCGATGCGGCGAACCAGAGCGGATTTTCTTCGCTCACTACCGTCAAGGGTCTTTCGAGCAACATTATTTTGTCTCTTGCGAGCGCGCCCAATGGCGACCTGTGGGTGGGTACGCCGGATGGACTGGACCGCGTGAGAGGCGGCGCGATCAAGGTCTTCACATCCGCGGACGGGCTCGCTGACGACTTCGTGCGCTCGCTCTATTTCGATGCCCAGGGCACGCTCTGGATTGGCACCCGACGCGGGCTCTCGCAATTCCGCGACGG
>JBAUHD010000182.1:0-1703 GCA_049680085.1 Acidobacteriaceae bacterium | reverse complement strand
CGGGCTGGCGACTACGGCGAGACCGAGAATGATTCGAAAAATGAGCATCTGCTTGCTGACCGCCTTTCCGCTACCCGGATTTTAGCTGCCCGCTTCGCCAGCCAAAAAGAAAGCCCGCCCGGAAACAAGTTCCGGACGGGTTGTTCAAGCAAACTTGCATCAGGATCCCGCTACCTGACCTCGAAATCCCGCGTGAGCGGCGTGTGTTCCGACGAGTCGCCCACGTAGACGACAAACTTGCCCGGATCGACTTTCCAGTGGCTGGATGCCGTGTCCCAGTAGGCCAGCGAGCGGTGGTTGAGCGCCAGCGTCACGTGCTCGGTCTTGCCCGACTCCAGACGAACCTTCTTGTAACCCTTGAGTTCCATCGCCGGACGGTCGACCTTCGCCGAAGGATCGCCGACGTAGAGCTGCGCCACGTCCGCGCCTTCCCGCTGGCCGGTGTTGGTCACGTCAAAGGAGATGGTAATCGAGCCATCAGGCGAAGCCGTCTCCGGCGATACCGTGAGATTCGAGAAGGAGAACGTCGTGTAGGAAAGGCCGAATCCGAAGGGGAAGAGCGGCTCAACGTGCTTGCTCGTGTAGTAGCGATAGCCAACGTAGACGCCCTCGGCGTACTTGACGTGCGGCGTCTCCCCTGGCGCGTGCGGCGCAGGATAGTAGTTGTCGTGCGTCGGATTCTGTTCCCACGATTTCGCAAAGCTGAAGGGCAGGTGGCCCTCCGGCGAATGCTGGCCGAAAAGGATTTCCGCAATCGCCTTGCCGCCTTCCTCGCCCGGATACCAGTCGTGCAGGAAGACCGGAACATCGTGGATCCACTTCTCCGTGGCCACCCCGCCGCCCGCCGTCAGCGTGACGATGGTCTTCTTGTTGGCGGCGGCCACTGCCTGAATCAGCTCGTCCTGTCCCCACGGCAGGTTGTAGGAGCGGTCAAAGCCCTCGCTTTCCGTGGATGGACCGAAGCCAACCGCAACTACCGCCGCGTCCGCCATCGACGCCAGCTTCGCAACTTCAGGCGATACCAGTTCGCTGGTGGCGCGAATGCCCAGGCCCATGCGCGGATAGGAGCCGTCGGGCAGGTAATCCACTTCCACCTTGACCGGCTGACTGGCGGTGAGCGTCACGTCGGCAAACTGCGGAGCCTGCCCCTCACGGCGCGGCTGCTCCAGCACCTTTTTGCCGTCGATGCTCACGGTGTAGGCATCGCTGCCCCCGGCCCCGGCCAGCACCATGTAGCTGCCGGTTGTTTTGGGCATATATTCCGCCGTGTAGCGAACGCTCTTGCGCTGCTTCGAGGCCTGCGTCCACTCGGCTGACTGGTAAGTGACGATCCGCGGCGCATACGTGACCTGCGGGGTGCCGCTGAAGTTGGCGTCGTTGAAGATTTCGACCTTGACTGCCTTGCTCGCCCACCACTCCGCGCCCGGCTTCGCGTTCTTGTCCACAAAATCGGTGCCGGTGAAGATGTCCATGGTTGTCGGCAGCCCGCGCGCGTAGAGGACTTTGACGCGCTTGCCGAGATACTCCGACAGGCCCGTCATCACGCTGGAAGCCTCAAACGGCGTCACGTCTGAACTTCCGCCCGCGCCGGGAACCGCCGGCCAGGCATCGGGTCCGAAGACAGCGATAGTGTGGACCTGGCTCGCGTCCAGCGGCAGAATCCCGCCCTGGTTCTTCAGCAGCGTAATGCTTTCCAGCGCCTC
>JBAUHD010000181.1:0-2176 GCA_049680085.1 Acidobacteriaceae bacterium | reverse complement strand
GGGCAAACCTGGCGGACTTGAAATGAAAGGAATCTCGAATGCCTAACCCAAAGCGGCGTCACTCCAAGGCCCGCACCTCCAAGCGCCGCTCGCACGACGCGCTCACCGCCATCGGCACCTCCGAGTGCCCTAGCTGCCACGAGCGCAAGCTGCCGCACCGCGCCTGCCCCAAATGCGGAACCTACAAGGACCGCGAAGTTCTCGACGTGAAAAAAGCCGTCTAGCTGCCCTTGTCGATGCTCACTGACATCGCTCTTGACGCCCTGGGTTCGGACAAGTCTCCGGAGCCCGAGGTGCGCGGAGCGATCCTCGCCTGCCGGAGCCTCCCGGTGCGCGTGCATCTCGTCGGACCTCAGGACATCCTGCGGCGCGCGCTCTCCTCCGCCCTCGACGGCGAACAACTGCCCATCGAGATCGTCCACGCCAGCGAGGCCATCGGCATGAATGAGAAGGCCGCGAACGCCGTCCGCGCCAAGCGCGACAGCTCCATGCGCGTCGGACTTAAGCTCGTCCGCGAGAAAAAGGCCGCCGGCTTCGTCACCGCCGGCAATACCGGGGCCGCCATGGCCACCGCAAAAATGGTCCTCGGCGCGCTCCCCGGCGTGGACCGCCCCGCCCTCGCGCTGGTCGTGCCCACGCTGACCGGCAACCCATCCATCCTGCTCGATGTCGGCGCCAATGTCGATTGTAAGCCGCACAACCTCGAGCAGTTCGCCGTCATGGGCGAAATGTACGCGCGCAGCGTGCTCAAAATCCGCCGCCCCCGTGTCGGCTTGCTCTCCGTCGGCGAAGAGGAAGGCAAGGGCAACGATCTCACCCGCGACACCTACACGCTGCTCAAAAATTCCTCGCTCAACTTCATCGGCAACGTTGAAGGACGCGACATCTACAACGGCCAGTGCGATGTGATCGTCTGCGACGGCTTCGTCGGCAACGTCGCCCTCAAGGCCTCCGAAGGGCTGACCAGGCTGGTCCGCGAAATGCTCAAAGCCTCGCTCACCACCACCGTCACGGCGCAGGTCGGCGCGCTGCTCTCGCGCAAAGCCTTCAACGCTTTCAAGCGCAGGCTCGACCCGTCCGAATACGGCGGAGCCCCCCTGCTCGGCGTACGCGGCGCCTGCATCATCGGCCACGGATCCTCCAACGAGCGCGCCATCATGAATGGCATCCGCGTCACCGCCGAATTCGCCCAGGCCGGCATCAACGAACGCATCGAGCGCGAGTTTTCACAGCGGCCCGAAGCCCCGCCCGCCACTGAGCAGGGCCCGCTCAACGCCAGCTTGTAACGCCCGGCGTTGTTCTTATCGCTTCCCCTTATCAAGCGGAAGGACGAGCGTCGAAGACCACCCCATCGGATTCACACACAGGTCATGCAGCCCGGCTTGCTTCAGGTTGAGCGCGTGAAACACGATGAAATCGCGGCTCTGCGCATCGATATAAGCCGTCTCGCCTCCCGGCGCTCCCCCATCCGCGTGCGCCCCAATCACGGCCGCGCCTGGCTCAACGACGGCGGCAAATCCTCCGCCTTCGCGCCCCACGACCGGTTGGGTTCCGCGCCCAGCGCGAAGCGCAGCTTCGCCCCCCGAGTCATATCCTGGAATGGAATCCAGTTGCGCACATAAGCTTTTCCATCGAGTTGCACGCTCTGGATATAGGGCGTCGCCCCCGGGTCAAGCGATGTTTCAATGGTGAACGTTTTGCCTGTGTACGGAGCCTGCAAGTGGATCGTCACCTTCGAGAACACCGGGCTGACCAGCTCATAGGCCAGACTGGCGGGATCGACAGAATAGAAGCCCATCATGCTCATCACCGCCCAGGACGACATTGCGCCGCAGTCATCGTTGCCTGGAATCCCGTCCGGCGCGTCCGGATAGTTTTCCGAAAGAATTCGACGAACCACGCGCTGACTCATCCACGGCTGCCCGGAGAAGTTGAACTCAAACGGCGCTTCCAGATCGGTTTCGTTGTAAGGGTTGTAGTATTGCCCATACCATCCGGGCTTCTTGTAATCGAAGAATGTGCTTAGCCGCTGGTTAAATTGTTCCGGGCCCATCGCGTGAATCAGCCACGCCATGTCCCACGGCGCGAACCACTGGTAATGCCACCCCGAACCCTCAATGAAGCCGTGCTCGTCCTGCGACGGATCGAAGGGCTCCACCCATTGCCCATCCGCATT
>JBAUHD010000180.1:0-4500 GCA_049680085.1 Acidobacteriaceae bacterium | reverse complement strand
GGCGCCGAGCGCCCCGACGGCGCCTGCGTTTCCCGGAGACGCGCCGCCCTCGGCGAGCGGGTCGGGGAGCTAGGGGTACGCATGGGAATGCCGGCTTGCACGATCACCAGCCAGACAGCCCACGGCGGCATTGTCACCGTCGGTTTCCCGACGGTGCTTATCGGTAATTTTCCTGCTTCGCGGATCGGGGACCTGCACGTTTGCCCAATGGTCACGGGCGTCGTTCCGCATGTGGGCGGGCCATTCATTTTGGGATCGCCGACAGTGCTGGTGGGCAATATGCCGCAGTCGCGAGTCACCGATCAGCTTACCTGCGTGGGGCCTCCGGATGTGGCGGTGAAGGGCTGCGAGACGGTGCTGGTGGGGATGGCCGGCGCGGGCGGCGCGGGCGGTGCGATGAGCGGCATTGCGGCGATGGGCGCGGCGGTTCCGGCGGCACCGCCTCCATCTTCGAGCAGCACGGCTGAGATGCTAGGCGACGGCACGATCAAGACTTCGGGGCCGGCGGGCGGACGGCTGCCTCCGATCAAGCTTCAGCAAAAGGGCTGGCCGGACCTTCCGGCGAAGGAGACTCCCAACTTTCAATCGGCGCAGCCGGTGACGGTGGACGAGGGCACGACGATTTATCGCGTGATCGACGAGAAGTCGAACGCGAGCGGCGGCTACTGGACTGCGGAATTGCCGGCGGATGAGGACTCGTGGCGGAAGGGGTGCGCGGTGAAGCCGGAGTGGAACAGCGACGGCCGCGTCGGGGTGGCAAAGGTTCCTCCGGGAGGCATGAAGGCGTGGATGGGACCGGCATCGAGCCAGGGGAGCCTTGGCGGAGGCGGCAATCAGCTATGGGTTCCGCCGGGCACGGCGTCTCCGGATAATGTATATCTCTCGCCGTGGTCCGGGACTTCAGTGGGAGGCGGCTAAATGGTGGAGGCTCGGTATGGGGTTGCTCCCGCGCTGGTGGCGCGGTTCCGCGATATGTTTGCGAAGTTTGTGAAAGCGGTGCGGGAGGCGGTGGCAGAGGCGGCCGGGAAGCCGGAGTTTGCGCAGACGGCGGCGTTCGATGCGTGGCGGACGAAAGCGCTGCCCTTGCTGGAGGCGGGCAGTGCGAAGGTCGAAGCGGCGGCGGTGGCGTTTGAGCGAGGCGATGCCCAGCCGATTCTGGTTGAGGCGGAGGACAAGCGTGGGATGGCGAAGGATCTGGACGGATTTGCGCTGACATTCGCGGGGCCAGAGCAGGCGGAAAAGCTCGATGCGCTGGAGACGGCGGTGGTGATGGCGGCTTATCAAATTTGCGCGGCTGCCGGGATTCCGTGAGACACGAGGATTGGGCGCAATTGGCTGGCGGGTGTTTTTACGAGAGCAGTGAGCCGGAGCAAGCAACGAATCGCATTTGCCTGATATGACCGTCGATCCAGGACAAGCCGCTAGTTACGCCGGCGCCGCGCGCATCGGGCGCTGGATTGTTCCGGCGATACCGTTCGGATGGAACTGGATTCCGGAGTTCGGCATTCAGCAGGCGGCAGCGGGGGCGGTGCCGAGCAATGTTTGCCTGAAGGAAGACGAATTGCTTGCGGGGAACCAGCTTGCGCTTTATATCCAGGCGCAGATCACGATCATGCAGCGGACGTTTCTTGATCCGGTGATCGCGGGGCCGGCTCCGCTGGAGTATCCGGGGGCGACGGAGGCGGCGTTGCTGATGCTGAAGCATCAGCCGATGAACGGGACGCGAGTTTTCCAGGTGCAGCACTATGTCCGGATGGAGAAGTGGATCGGGATTGCGACGCTGACCACGATTGAGACGGAGTTGCTGAAGGTACGACCGGATTTTGATCAGTTCATGAAGCTGCTGAAGATTGAGCCAGCGTCACTTTGAGGGATTTTTGCGGCGTCCCAGCGCGCTGAAGAAAGGCGCTCCCCACGCGCCCGCCGCGAGAGCCGCACCGAAGAGGATGATGGCGTCGATGCTTTCGCGGCCCTGGGGCGACCAATAGACATTGGCGAGATTGAGCCAGAGGGCGAATTCGTCGAGGGTGAGAGCGGCACCGACTCCATAGAGGATGGCGAGCAGGCGGCTGAGAAAGATGGCTGTGGACGTGGCGCCGGAGCCGATCTCGGCCAGCCAGGCATAGCCGACGGCGAGCAGGATGAGGATTCCCCAGACGAGATGGTGAATGTGATGGCCGTGGTATTCGACCCATCCAAAGGGGCCGACGTGATGGGTGATGGCGGCGACGAGCAGGCGCACTCCGGCGAAGGTGATGAAGAAACTGACGGAGGCGATGAAGAGGCGGCGGCGCGGGCGGTCGGGAATGTTGGCGTGAACCAGGTCGCCCAGGCCGGTGAGGTGGAGCAGCAGCAGCATGATCGCCGCGACCACGGCGGCGAAGATGAGCAGAATCCATGCGCCGGTGATGTGCATACTCGATTCCCTTTTGAGAAATTGATTTTCAGCCGGTGATGCGGACGAGTTGCTCGGCTTCAATGCGCGGGCCGAGGATGGAGACCTTGGGCACCTGGCCGCGCGCCATGGCGATTTCATCGCAGCGATAAAGGCGCGGGCAGTTCTGGCAGTCCTTGAAGACTTTGTCGGGCAGGGCGGCGCGGTCTTCGACCTCGCGGAAACCGTAGCGGAAGAAGTATCCGGGAATGCGGGTGAAGAGGCAGACGCAGCCTATGCCGTGGCTCTCGGCTTCTTCAAGCAGAGCGAGGAGGATTTTTCCGCCGGCTCCGTGGCTCTTTGCTTCGGGCCGCACGACGATGGAGCGGACCTCGGCGAGATGCGGGCCGTAGAGATGGAGCGCGCCGCAGCCGAGGAAGACTCCGGCCTCGGTTTCGGCGACGGTGAAGTCGCGGACGTTCTCGCAGATTTCCGCGAAGACGCGGCGGAGCAGGGTGCCGTCGTGCGAGAGGCTGTTGACCAGCTCGTAGATGTTGGTGGCGTCCTGAAGGCGCGCTTTACGCACCAGCATGGGAGACCTCGGGCTGCGAAGTGAGGGCTTGAATGCGGGATTCGGTTTCGGCGAGGGCTTGGCGAACGCGGGCGCGGGCGGTGCCTCCGAGGACGTTGTGGCAGTCGAGCGTGGCTTCGAGCGTGATGGCGGCGAAGAAGTCGGAGTCAAATTCAGCGCCGAATTGCTTGAGTTCATCGAGCGTGAGGGCGTTCAGCTCGCAGCCTTTGTCGAGGCAGTAGCGCACGGCGTGGCCGATTTTTTCGTGGGCCTTGCGGAAGGGAACTCCCTTGTGGACGAGGTACGTTGCGGCGGCCATGGCGTTGAGGAATCCGGACTCGCTGGCGGCGCGCATTTTTTCTTTGCGGAAGATGAGCGCGGCGGTGAAGGGGGCGAGCACGCGCAACATGGCTTGCGTTTCGGCTCCGGCGAGGAAGACGGGCTGCTGGGTTTCCTGAAGATCCTTGTTGTAGGCGAGCGGCAGTCCTTTGAGCTGGAGGGTGACGGCCTCGGCGGCTCCGTGAATGCGGCCAACTTTGCCACGGACCAATTCAGTGAGGTCAGGATTTTTTTTCTGCGGCATGGCGCTGGAGCCGGTGGAGAAAGCTTCGGGCAGTTCGATGAAACCGAATTCGGCGGTGGCGAAGAGGGTGATTTCTTCCGCGAAGCGGCTGGCGTGCAGCGCGATGAGCGTGAGCGCGTGGAGGAATTCGAGCACGAAGTCGCGGTCGCTGGTGGCGTCCATGCTGTTGGCGGTGGGCGCGGTGAAGTTCAGATCTTTTGCGGTGATGGTGCGGTCGAGCGCGAGGGTGGCTCCGGCGATGGCTCCTGAGCCGAGCGGGCAGAAGTTGAGGCGGCGCGCGCAGTCATCGAGGCGCGAGGCGTCGCGGAGAAGCATTTGCACGTACGCCAGCAGCCAATGTGCGATGAGGACCGGCTCAGCACGCTGAAGATGCGTGTAGGAAGGCATGGGTGCGTCGCCGGCGGCTTTGGCCTGCTGGAGGAGAGCGTCAGCCCAGGTGGCGAGCCCGGCGTGCAGATCAGCGATGCGGTTGCGAATGTGGAGGCGCAGATCGGTCGCGATCTGCTCGTTGCGGCTGCGCCCGGTGTGCAGCTTGAGGCCGAGGTCGCCGACGCGCTCGACGAGTTTCAGCTCGACGAAGTGGTGAATGTCCTCGGCCTCCAGATGGCCGGAGACCTCCTCGGGCTTCGCGGAGTATTCGTCGAGAATCGCTGACAGCGCAGCGCGAATTTGCGACGATTCGTCGGCGTTGAGGACTCCGGCGGCTTGGAGGGCGAGCGCGTGCGCGCGGCTGGCGGCAATCTCCGCGGGGAGAAGCTGCCAGTCGAAGCGGATGGAGCGCTGCCACTGGTCAAAGAATGGGTCGAGCGGCTCGCGAAAGCGTCCGGACCACATCTTGGCGGTATGTTCGCTCATGAGTTCTCTTTGCCTTTCGCGGCCGCCCCGTTTTTTGTTTCGTTGTTTTTCATTCCACCGCTCAGTTGCGGCATCTCTGAACCATGACTCAGCGTGACGAGGCCCGTCTGGGCGTAG
>JBAUHD010000179.1:0-2041 GCA_049680085.1 Acidobacteriaceae bacterium | reverse complement strand
TTCCGTTTGCCGCCCACTCCTGCTATGCTGCGCCAAGATTCTTCTTTTTCGACAGGCGCCCCATTATGCTGCTGGAGCTTCGTGCTGAAAATTACGCCGTCATCGACCACGCCATCGCCGTCTTCGGCCCGGGGCTTAATCTGCTCACCGGCGAAACCGGGGCGGGGAAGTCGATTCTGGTCGACGCCCTGGCTTTATTGATGGGCGGCAGGGCCTCGTCCGACGTGATCCGCCACGGAGCCGACCGAGCCGTCGTCTCCTGCGTCTTTGAAAGCACGGCGGGCTCAGAAGCCACGCTCGAGGTCAACGGGATCGACGTTGAAGGCCACGAAATTATTCTGCGCCGCGAGATCATGGAAAACGGCAAGGGCCGCGTTTACGTGAACAACCAGCCGGCCACCGTCGCCGTGCTGCGTCTGCTCGCTCCGGAACTGGCGCTGGTTCACGCGCAGAGCGAGACGCTGGGATCGTTTGACGGCGCGCAGCAGCGTCACCTGCTGGACCGCTTCAGCAGCCTCGCGGCGGAAGCCGTAGGCGAGGCGTTCGCGCGGTGGAAGGAAATCCAGACGCGGCTCGAGGACCTGGAGCGCGATGAGCAGGACCGGCTCCGAATGGTGGATCTGTGGCAGTTCCAAAACCGCGAAATCGCCGGCGCCGGCCTGACCGCGGGCGAAGATGTGGCCCTCGAAACCGAGCGCCGCGTCCTGATGAATGCCGAGAAGCTCTACGCCGCCTCCATGGGCGCCTATGATCTGCTCTATGACGGCAGCGGGTCCGCGGAGGCCACGCTGCGCGCCGCGCTCAAACAGATTGAGGAACTCGGCCGCTTCGACCCGAAATTTGAGGAGTCGCGCGCCGCCCTCGCCTCCTCGCTGGCCGTCGTCGAGGACGTGGGCGCAACCGTCCGCGAATTTGCCGAGGGCATCCAGGCGTCGCCCGCGCGGCTCGCCGAAATTGAAGACCGCCTGGCCGCGCTCGACCGGCTCAAGCGGAAGTACGGAGCCACCGTCGCCGAAGTCATCGCCTATGGCGAAGATGTC
The DNA here is from genome assembly GCA_049680085.1 of Acidobacteriaceae bacterium. Taxonomy (GTDB): domain Bacteria; phylum Acidobacteriota; class Terriglobia; order Terriglobales; family Acidobacteriaceae; genus Silvibacterium. Next base: position 1,001 of record JBAUHD010000179.1, on the reverse strand, counting down.
ACGTGCAAGCTGGCCGAAGTCGAAAATCGCGACGAGACTCTGAAGACCCTGCGCGCACAACTGGCGCAGGCGGCGCAAATCTACAAGCAGACCGCATCCACCCTCCACACGGAGCGTGCGGCGGCCGCCAAAAAGCTGGAGAAGCTCGCCGAGGCCCACGTCAACGACCTGGCCATGAAAGTGCGCATGGGAATTTCCGTCACCGCGAACCAGGACTCATCTGGATGGACCGCGCATGGCTGGGATGCGGTCGAGTTCCGCATCGCGACCAACGCCGGCGAGCCGATGAAGCCGCTGGACGAAATTGCTTCAGGCGGGGAAATGTCGCGCGTGATGCTGGCGCTCAAGGTCACGGTTGAGGAAGGCGCGGCGCGCAGCACGCGACGAAAGACCGCCGTTCCGCGAACGCTTGTCTTTGACGAAATCGACATCGGCATCGGCGGACGCGCCGCGGAAGCCGTTGGGCGCAAGCTGAAAGCCCTTTCCGGGGCGCAGCAGGTGCTCTGTGTCACGCATCTTCCGCAAATCGCCGCCTTCGCCGACCAGCATTTCGTGATCGAAAAAATCGAGAAGCAGGGCCGCACAAAAACCTCAATCCGCCGCATGGATGACGCCGAGCGCACTGAAGAAATCGCCCGCATGTTGAGCGGAGAAAAACTCACCGACACTTCCCGAAAGCACGCCGTGCAAATGCTGAAAGCCGCGGGAGCAGCGAAAACTTAGGGCGGTTTCAGCCTTGCCGTAACCCATCCACAGTTGTCATCCCGACCGAAGTCATTGCCAAGCGATGACGTAGCGGAGGGACCTGCATTTTTTCACCGCCCCAATTCCACGCCCCTCAGCCAAACGCCGGATCGCTCTTGCTGTCTTTGCCGGTCTCAAGGTGTCCCGCAACATGATGCAGCGCGCCGCCCTCCGCCTCGACCGTCAGGTCATACCATCCAAAGCTCGCTTCCAACGGTACAAATTCGCTTAGCGCCTTTCCCGGTTGCAGCATCCGC
>JBAUHD010000178.1:0-4133 GCA_049680085.1 Acidobacteriaceae bacterium | reverse complement strand
GGGATGTTTCGGCACGGCTCATTTAGGCGCTCCCTTGCTGGAGTGGAAGTAGTGTTGGTGTACGCCGGAGAACTGCAGGTCCCTCCGCTACGCTCCCTTTGGTCGCTTCGGTCGGGATGACAACAGTTGCCCAAAGTTCATCTTGCTCCAGTATGGGCGGGGGTCCGCCATGATGTCAAGATTTTCTCTGCCATTTGGCAGTCGTTAGTGCGCGCCGGCGGGGGCTTTTCTGCCGGGCAGGACTTTTTTGAAGAGCCAGACCAGGGCTACGCAGGCGAAACAGAGCAGGGCGATCCATCGGAAGACGTCGACGAAGGCCCAGAGGCGGGCCTGCTGGAGGACCTGCTGGTAGACCTGGACCTGGCTGGCGAGAGCTCCGTTGGCGGCGCCGAAATGGCGACCGAAGAACTGGCTGAGGCCGGAGAGATGTTGCTGGAGCCAGTAGCCGGTGGCGGGAAGGGATCCGACAATCTCGTTTTGATGGAGGGCGCTGCGGCGGGTCAGCAGGGTTTCGGCGACTGAGATTCCAATCGACCCGCCGATGTTGCGCGTGAGGTTGAAAATGCCGCTGGCGTTTCCGATTTCCTCGTTGCGCAGCGTGGCGTAGCACTGCGTGGTGATGGGGACGAAGACGAAGCTGAGCGCGAAACCGGTGACGACGATGGGCCAGAAGAGAGTCCAGGGGCCGATGGTGAGGCTGACGTCGCCGAAGGCCAGTGACATGGCGCCGAAAACAATGAACCCGAAGGTGAGCAGGTAGCGGGCATCCCACTTATTGGTGAGGTAGCCGATGATGGGCATGGCGATGATGGCGCCGAATCCGCGCGGACCGACCATGAGGCCGGCGCTGAAGGCGGTATAGCCGAGCAGCTCTTGATAGAAGAGCGGCAGCAGGGTGATGGTGGAGTAGATGGACACTCCGAAGAAGAAGATGAGCAGGCAGCCGACGGTGAAGTTTCGGTCTTTGAGGGTGTGGAGGTTGACGAGGGCGTTTCCCCGTTTGCGCCAGGAGTGAACGACGAACCAGATGAAGGCGATGGCGAGGATGAGGGCGGCCCAGCGGATCCAGTCCGCATGGAACCAGTCGTCTTCCTGTCCCTTGTCGAGGATGATCTGGAGGGCGCCGATCCAGACGGCGAGCAGGCCAAAGCCGATGCTGTCAAATTTATTGACCTTGGCGTGCTTGATGTAGGGCGGGTCTTTGACGAAGCGGCTGACCATGTAGACGGCGAGGATGCCGACCGGGATGTTGATGTAGAAAGCGAAGCGCCAGCTATAGGTGTCGGTGAGCCATCCGCCGAGGGTGGGCCCGATGATGGGGGCGACGACGACTCCAAAGGCGAAGACGGCCATGGCCATGCCGCGCTTGCGGGGCGGGAAGCTTTCGAGCAGGATGGCCTGGGAAAGCGGCTGAAGCGCTCCGCCGCCGGCTCCCTGGACGATGCGGGCGACGAGGATGAAGGTGAGCGAGGGGGCGGCTCCGCAGAAAAAGGAGGAGACGGTGAAGATGATGATGCAGGTGATGAGGAAACGCTTGCGTCCAAATTTGAGGGAGAACCAGTTGCTGGCGGGAAGAATGACGGCGTTGGCGACCAGATAGCTGGTAAGGACCCAGGTGGCTTCGTCGGTAGAGGCGGAGAGGGACCCGGCGATGTAGGGCAGGGCCACGGTGGCAATGGCGGTGTCAAGCACCTCCATGAAGGTGGCCAGCATGACCGAGACGGCGATGAGCCAGGGATTAACGCCGCCTGTTTGGGGCTCTTGCCCGTAATCTTCTGCCATTGCCTTAACGACTTAGAGTGAAAGAGAGAGGTTTTCAGGGGGATCGGAGCGGGTCTAGTTCCGGCCTGAAGGCTTGATTCTTCAATTGGATACAGGAGGGGCAATGGAGGATGCAAGGAAACTCATCGAGGCTGCATCCTGGCATCTATTGCCCGCATCAAATACCTTGACAGTAAGTCACTCAAGTGCGAAGCTGGTTGAGAAAACAAGGTTGGAAGCACCTTAAAAGGAATTCTGAGGAGCAGCGGACATGGCAAAGATGATTGGAATTGACCTGGGCACGACGAACTCGGTTGTTGCCGTGATGGAAGGCGGCGAACCGAAGGTGATTGCCAACGAGGAAGGCGGGCGGACAACGCCTTCGGTGGTTGGCTTTACCAAGAGCGGCGAGCGGCTGGTGGGGCAGGTGGCCAAGCGGCAGGCGATCACCAATCCGCAGAACACGATTTATTCGATCAAGCGGTTTATGGGGCGGCGCTTCAATGAAGTGACGGACGAGATGAAGATGGTTCCCTACAAGGTGAAGCAGCAGGGGGACCACCTGGTGGTGGAAGCGCAGGGGAAGGACTACACGCCGCCTGAGGTTTCGGCCATGATCCTGCAGAAGCTGAAGAAGGCGGCGGAGGATTATCTTGGCGGCGCGGTGACGGAAGCGGTGATCACGGTTCCGGCGTATTTTAATGACGCGCAGCGGCAGGCGACGAAAGACGCGGGCCGGATTGCCGGGCTGGACGTGAAGCGCATTGTGAACGAGCCGACGGCGGCGGCGCTGGCCTACGGGCTGGACAAGAAGAAGGAAGAGACGATTGCCGTTTATGACTTTGGCGGCGGCACGTTTGATATTTCGATTCTTGAGGTCGGCGAAGGCGTGGTGGAGGTGAAGTCGACCAACGGCGACACGCACCTGGGCGGCGACAACATTGACCAGCGGATTGTGGACTGGCTGATTGAGGAGTTCAAGAAGGACGAGGGGCTGGACCTGAGCTCGAAGGGCAACGAGATGGCGCTGCAGCGGCTGAAGGATGCGGCGGAGCGCGCCAAGATCGAGCTTTCGACGGCCATGGAGACGGAGATCAATCTGCCGTTTATTACCGCTGACTCGGGCGGGCCGAAGCACCTGGTGAAGAAGCTGACGCGGGCCAAGCTGGAGTCGCTGGTGGAGGACATTCTGCAGCGCTCGATTGAGCCTTCGAAAAAGGCGCTCTCCGATGCGGGCGTGGATGCGAGCAAGATCGACGAAGTAGTTCTGGTCGGCGGACAAACGCGCATGCCGCGGATTCAGCAGATTGTGAAAGACCTGTTCGGCAGAGAGCCGCATCGGGGTGTGAATCCGGATGAGGTGGTTGCGGTGGGCGCGGCGGTGCAGGCGGGCGTGCTGGCGGGCGATGTGAAGGACCTGCTGCTGCTGGACGTGACTCCGCTGACGCTTTCGATTGAGACGCTGGGCGGGGTGGCGACGGCGATGATTCCGCGCAACACGACGATTCCGACGAAGAAGACGGAGACGTTTTCGACGGCGGCGGACAGCCAGACGGAGGTCGAGGTCCATGTGCTGCAGGGGGAACGTCCCATGGCGGGGCAGAACCGGACGCTGGCGAAGTTCAAGCTGGGTGGGATTCCTGTGGCTCCGCGCGGCGTGCCGCAGATTGAAGTGACGTTCGACATTGACGCGAACGGCATTCTGAATGTGACGGCCAAGGACAACGCGACCGGCAAGGACCAGAAGGTAACAATTACGTCGTCTTCGGGTTTAAGCAAGGAAGAGGTCGAGCGCATGGCGAAGGAGGCCGAAGCGCACTCGTCCGAAGACAAGACCAGGCGCGAGGAAATCGAGGCGCGCAACGGGCTGGACAGCATGGTCTACAACATCGAGAAGATGCTGAAGGAGAATGGCGATAAAGTCTCCGGAGTGGAAAAGAGCGATGTTGAGTCGGCGCTGGCCGAAGCGAAGAAGACGCTGGAAGGCAGCCCAAGCGCGGCGGACATGAATGCCGCGCGGGAGAAGCTGACGGCGGCCTCGCACAAGCTGGCGGAGGCCATGTACAAGGCCAATGCCGGCGGGCCGAGTGCGGCAAGCACTCCTCCCACGGACGGCGAAGCCGCCGCGGCAGGAACGACCGAGGAAGCGAAGAAGGATGAAGGCGTGATCGACGCCGAGTACGTGGACGTGGACGAGAAGAAATGATTGCGGTATTGCCGCAATCATCCTGAGCGAGAGCGAAGGATCATTCCGAGGGGCGTCCGGATGGATGCCCCTTCATTTCATCCGTGGAGGAATTTGCGATGACCGATACGCTATGGAAATGCGAGCAACTGCGAGCTGGACAGGTCTGCGAGAAGTTCATGTTCGA
>JBAUHD010000177.1:0-2658 GCA_049680085.1 Acidobacteriaceae bacterium | reverse complement strand
TCAAGCGCATCCAGAGCCTCCAGCGTTGGCTTCACGCCTTCGCCGTCGCCTTCCGCCTTCACTTCATTCGCGCCCGTCTCCAGAGCCTCGCGCATCGCGCGAATCCGCTTCACCAGATCAACTTCCTGCTCCCACTGCTTGTTCAGCTTCGCCAGGTTCGCTTCCGTCGCGGCCATCTGCTCTTCAATCGCCGCCAGCCGCTCCGCGTGGTTCTCGCCCACCGCTGTCTCGCGCTCCAGAATCTGCTTCTGAACCTTGAGATCATCAATCCGCCGCGTGGCGTCTTCAATCGGCGGAGGAATCGTGTTCTGCCCCAGCGCAAGCCGCGCGCACGCCGTGTCCAACACGCTTACCGCCTTGTCCGGCAACTGACGCCCCGCCAGGTAGCGATGCGACAGCTTCACCGTGGACGAAACCGCTTCGTCCAGAATGCGCAGGTTGTGGTGCTTCTCCAGCGAAGCCACAATACCGCGCAGCATCGTGCCGCACTGGTCCTCGCTCGGCTCCTCCACCTTCACCACCTGGAACCGCCGCGCCAGAGCCGCGTCCTTCTCGAAAAACTTCTTGTACTCCGACCACGTCGTCGCCGCAATCGTCCGCAGCTCGCCGCGCGCCAGTGCCGGCTTCAGCAGGTTGGCGGCGTCGTTCTGCCCCGCCTGCCCGCCCGCGCCAATCATCGTGTGCGCTTCGTCAATAAAAAGAATGATGGGATGTGGGGAAGACTTCACCTCATTGATCAGCCCCTTCAGCCGATTCTCAAACTCGCCCTTCACCCCCGCCCCAGCCTGCAACAGAGCCAGATCAAGGCTGTGCAGCTGAACATTCTTGAGCGCCGGAGGTACATCTCCGTCAGCGAGCCTCTGTGCGAAACCTTCGACCACAGCCGTCTTCCCCACCCCGGCCTCGCCCGTAAGAATCGGATTGTTCTGCCGCCGCCGCATCAGACTATCCACCACCTGCCGAATCTCCTGGTCGCGCCCCAGCACCGGATCGATCTTCCCCGCCTTCGCATTGTCCGTCAGGTTCACCGTGTATTGGCTCAGGTGCGGAGTCTTGCCCGACACCGGTCCCCGCGCCGGCTCGCCATCCGCTCCCGCGCCCGCGCCGGTTCCCGAGGGAGCCGCCATTACCGATTCCTCGTGCGACTTCTCCACCACCCCGTAGAAGTCCTTCCGCAAAGCCTCCGGAGGAACCAGTTGCAGCTCTTTGCTGATGTCCCGGATCAGCCGCGAAAGCTCGTCATTCGATATCAACGCCAGCAGCGCGAACCCGGTCCGAATCTGCATCGCGTCATACTCAATCGTCGCAATGGTCCACGCCTCGGTCAGCATCTTCACCAGCAGAGGACTGAACGCGGGACTCCGCGCATTGCCCGTCTTCAGCCGGTTCAGGCTGCGCTCCAGTTCCGTCGTCAGCCGCGAGCGGTCCACCCCATATTGCTTCAGAATGAACGCGACGTCGTTGTCCGAGCTGTCGATCACCTTCAGCAGGAAGTGCTCAATCTCAATGTCGTAGTGAGTGCGCGACATGCAAAGGCCGGCCGCGGCCTCCAGCGCGCCGCGCGTTGTGTCGTCCAATTTACCGATCAGCGATTTCAGATTCAGACTCATTTTTTCACTTGCTCCCCAATGATGACTGCGTTGGCTAATTCAAACGGTACGTCGCCTCGTCCGGATCGTGTTCGAGCGGCCGGTTCTTCAGCCAGCTCACCAATCCAAGGCGCGAAGCGCGTATCCCTTCCTCGCCCAGTTCCATGCCCGGCGTCTGTTCACGCTCAAGCACCAACTGGATAATGAAATCAAATTCCCGGTTCGCATACAGCCGCAGCCACGCCCGCAATTCGCGGCTGGCCCTTGCCCCGGGCAAAAATGCCTGATACCGCTCAAAACTCATCGGCCCCAGGCGAATCGTAACCGTCCCGTGCTGGTCCCACACCTCATCGCCCACAATCGTTCCCATCCCCAGCCGCTCGCAGAACGCTCCGCTGTCGCGCAGAAAACTCTGGTTCGCCGGCGGAAGCCGGTTCCACGCGCCCGTAAACTGCTCCACGCGCGCCGGAACCTCGAAGTAGTCCTCAAGAAGCTGCTTCAATCCCTGCGCCGTGGGCCGCCGCTGCGACAGAAGCCCGGCATAATACAGCCCGGCTTCGTCCTCAATGTCCATGCGGTGCGTCAGCCCGCTCGTTCCCAGCCCAATCAGGTCCAACAGCTTCCCACTGATCACATCATCGGTCGCGCCCGTGCGCTCATACGCGATGTAAAAGCGATACTTCTGCCAGCCGCGATAAAACAGCGAAATGATGCGGTGATTGAAAATATCAAAAAAATCACCCGGACCGCGATCCTTCGCGTGAATCCGCTCCAGCAAAAACTCGGTGTAAGGATCCGGCAGCACGCCCACCGCCGCGCTCAGCCCCATGAAGTTCACAAACAGCTTTGCCTGTCCCTCTCCGCCCATCTGCAGATCCTGAATTTCGCTGGCCGGAAACGACAGCGACGGCACCGAGGAAAACCGCACCACCTCCGAGGACGGCGAGACAAACAGCCCCACCGGATTCCGCTCCGGAAAAAGACGCTCCAGCAAACGAACGGCCTGGAAGAAACGGAAGCTGTACGGCTCCCGCTCCAGCATCGCGCGAATCGCCGCGAACTTCCCGCC
>JBAUHD010000176.1:0-9112 GCA_049680085.1 Acidobacteriaceae bacterium | reverse complement strand
GCGGTTGAGCTGCAGAGAGGCGACGCCCGCCGCCTGCTGTCGCTGCTGGTGTTCTACTTCGTGATTTCCCGGCGGCTGCTTCCTCTCATCAGCCAGATATCCTTTACCGCCGGCCACATCGAAAGCTCTTACGAGAACGTGCGAATTCTGGACTCTGAATTGGAGGAGTGCAACCACTACTGCGTCCCCGTCATTTCCGCGCAATTGCCAGGTGCGGGCTTTGTGCTGGAGCTGAACAAGGTGAGCTTTTCATTTCCTGAAGGCGAGCCGCTCCTGCAAAACGTGGACTTCCGCTTGCGCGAAGGCGAAATCGCCGTGCTGCACGGAGCTTCCGGCATAGGCAAAAGTTCCCTGCTCAACCTCATCGCCGGAGTTTCGCAACCTTCCACTGGAGTTGTGCGCACCGACCGTGCGGCCGTCGCCTATGTTCCGCAGGAAGTAGTTTTGCTTGACGACTCGATCCGGAACAACCTGCTCTTTGGGGTGTCCAACAAGAACGACTCTCAGTTAATGGCCGCGCTCGCTACGGCGATGCTTAGCGATTTTGTAACCGCTCAACCGCTGGGTATGAACGCTCGCGTGGGCGATAACGGGGCGAGTGTATCCGGAGGGCAGCGCCAGCGCCTGGGCCTGGCGCGGGCTATCCTGCGCGGCGGCAAACTGCTCCTTCTGGACGAGGCGACTTCCGCTCTCGATGAAGAGATTGAACGGAAGGTGCTTGAGAATCTGAGCGCCTCCGGCATCGCCATTTTGCTGGTTACGCATCGGAATTGCGCGCAGGCCTTCGCTCATCGCGCGTTCCGGATTCAGGCGGGCTGCCTGATCGAAGAACAGCCCCGGCCATCCGCAACAGACTCACATGGAGCCTCTCTGGCGTTTTCGGTCAAGCTATAGCCACGTCCTTCCGCCATCCGGCCCAAAACAAAGGAATGACAATTCGCTGACTGCTATATGACACGCACTCATATCCCGCTCTTTACCGTAGGCGAAGAGCAAGTACCTCTATGTTGCAGTCTGCGACCACAGCCGACCTGAAAAGCGTCCTTCGACACCGCATCGCGCGTGGATTTCTTATTGCCGCGATTCTTTCGCCTTTGGCGATCGCACTTCCGGCTCACGCTCAGGAACCATTCACGCCCTCCACTCCGGAAACGTCTTCACAAGCTCAGAGTGGTAGTTCGCCCTTGACGTCCCCGGAAGCAGAACCGGCTCAGGCCAGCCGCGAAAACAACTCCTCTGAAGTCGCCAATTCCACCCTTGCCGCCGGGCAAATCATCCGCATACTCGAACAGAATCCTTCCCTGGTGGAGGAGTTGAAGACGCGGCTGTCGGAACAATTGCAATCCGAAGGCGCCGAAATTGACTCCAGTGATATTTCCGACCAGATGCTCTATGACCAGATAGCGTCCAATGCCCGTCTTCGTCAAAACGTCGCCGCCTTTCTGCAGGCGCGAGGATATCCGGACCAATCAGATAAAAGCGCACTCAATTCCCCACTGCCCGACGAGCCGTCTCTCGACTTATCCAGCACTCCCGACCACATCGGAGCCAGCTCCGACTCTGAACGCTTTGAAGAGATGATTCCCGCAGCCGGCGTGGGCCGCAGGTCGGGGCGTCGCAATCACCGGCGCAACCCTCGCGCGGCTGAGCGAGCGAACGCGTCGACAGATCCGCCCAGGGTTCTCCACCAACCCCCCCCTTACGACCTGCAAGCCCTGCACGATCTTTACACGCAGATTCCCGACGAGGCCGCTCCTCTCCGGCGCTTTGGCTCCGATGTATTCATCAACCGGAACTCCGCGGTTGCGCCTGAGGCTGTCGGCCGCGCCAATCCGCTCGATGTGCCGCTGGGCCCAGACTACATCGTGGGCGCGGGTGACACGCTCACCATCAATCTCTGGGGCGGCCTCACCAGGACCATCACCCGCACCATCGGTCGCGATGGCCGCATTTTTCTGCCCGATGCCGGATCACTCCAACTCGCCGGTCTACCTCTCGGGAAAGCGCAAAGCCTCATTGAGAGCGCACTCAAACAGCAGTATCGCGGCGCGCGGGTCGCCGTCACGGTTTCCGGCCTCCGGTCCGTGCGCGTCTATGTCGTCGGCGATGTGCAGCGGCCCGGCGGATACGAATTGAGTTCGCTCGCAACTCCCTTAAGCGCGCTGTACGCGGCGGGCGGGCCAACCGCCGTAGGTTCGCTGCGTACCCTGCTCCACTTTCGCGGCAAGCAACTCGTCGAGAAGGTGGACCTCTACAATTTTCTGCTCCACGGCATTCGCAACGGCAGCGCGTCCTTTCAAAGCGGAGACACGCTTCTTATCCCTCCCGCGGGCCCGCAGGTCGCCGTCTTCGGAGCGGTCAGGCGACCCGCCATTTACGAACTTCTTCCCAGCGAAACAACGCTCGCCATGGTCGTGACTGACGCCGGCGGGCTCACCGCCTCCGCCTCGCTTCAGCACATCACCATTGAGCGCATCGGCAGCAATCATCAACGCGAAACCATAACCCTGCCCAGCGAAGACAGCCGCCAGACCAGCCTCGAGCGAATGACATCGTTTTCGGTCAAGGATGGAGACCGGATTCGTGTCGAACCCATCCTGCCCTACAGCCGCCGCATCATCTATCTCGCAGGACACGTCGTCCGCCCCGGACGCGTTCCCTACACCGATGGCATGAGCCTGAGGGATGTGCTCCACAGCTATCAGGAACTGCTGCCCGAGCCCGCCGATCGCGGAGAAATCATCCGCCTCGTTCCCCCCGACCTTCATCCGCAAGCCATCCAGTTCAGTGTCTACGATGTCCTGATCGGAAATACAAATCTTAAGCTTCAGCCCTTCGACACTATTCGCGTCTTCGGGCGCTACCAGGCCGATGCGCCGACGGTGACGATCCGGGGCGAAGTGCTCCGTCCCGGCGACTATCCCATGCCTGAAGGCATGACGGCGGCGCAGTTGGTGCGCATGGCCGGAGGATTCAAGCGCGACGCCCTCGTCGAACGCGCCGACCTCACCAGCTACGACGTGAAGAGCGGAAATCGCATCACGGAAGACCTCACGTCCGTGCGCATCGGTGCGGCGGTTTCCGGCTCCATTCCGAACGCCGATGTTCCTCTGAAGCCAGGAGACATTCTATCCATTCACCAGATCACCAACTGGGACGATATCGGCGAATCCGTGACCATCAACGGCGAGGTCCGGTTTCCCGGCAGCTATGGCTTTCATGACGGCGAGCGCCTTAGCTCGGTGCTGCGCCGCGCGGGCGGCCTGCTGCCCGCCTCCTACCCCATGGGAGCGGTCCTGGTCCGCGAGCAGGTCCGCGATCTTCAGCAGCAGAGCCGCGACGAACTCATCCGCCAGATTGAGGCGAACTCCGCCACCGCCCGCCTCTCGCCCGGAGCCGCCGCCAACGCGGGTGCGACCTTGCAACTGATCGCCGCGCAGAAAGACGAGGTGTTGGCGGAACTGAAGAATAATCCCCCGACCGGCCGCATGGTCATCCACATCACCGCTGACATAGATAGTTGGGCGAATACGCCGCTCGATATCGAGTTGCGCCGAAGCGATGTGTTGACCATTCCCAAGCGGCCCGGCTTTGTCCTCGTCACCGGACAGGTCTACAACGCAACCGCCCTCACTTTTTCGCCGGGAAAATCCGCCGGCTGGTATCTCAGCCGCGCCGGGGGAACCAACACCAGTGCCAATCGAAAGCAGATCTTCATCATCCGCGCCAACGGCTCGGTCGTTGGCCGCCATTCGGGTACCTGGTTTGGCGGCGGAGTCCTCTCCACCAAACTCGATCCTGGTGATGTTGTTGTTGTGCCTCAGAAGATCATCGGCTCTTCCATGTTGTGGAAGACCCTGCTGACTACCGGCCAGATCGCCGCGTCTATTGCCATTACTGCCGGAGTGGCGGCGGCGGCCTTATGAGTTCTCTCATTGTTCCCGAGAAGGCGGTCGATCACTCTCCGCACTGGGCCTCGCGCGCCATGCTGCTGTGGAAATATCGCCGCAGGCTCGCGCGAGTCACCGCGATTTCGCTGGCCGCAAGCCTGGCCGTTGCCTTTCTCATTCCAAAGCAATACAAGTCCAGCGCCAGCATCATGCCGCCCAATGAGCAGGACTCCAGGGCCATGATGCTGGCCGCGCTCGCTTCCCATGCGGGAAGCCTCGGAACTCTGGGCGGGCTTGCCAGCAGCCTCATGGGCGGCCATTCCTCCACCGCGCTTTTCAAGGACCTGCTGCTCAGCGGAACCGTCAGCAACCACCTCATCACCCGCTTCAATCTTCAGCATGTCTACCACAATCGCTACCGCGTCGATGCGGCCAGGGGTCTCGCGCGGCGCACAAAGATTACCGACGACAAGAAGAGCGGCATCATCACCATCACCGTCGAAGACACAAACCGCGTGCGGGCACGCGATCTCGCGCAGGCATATCTCGATGAGTTGAACAAGCTGGTGACTCGAACCAACACCTCCGCCGCTCACCGCGAACGTGTCTTTATTGAGCAGCGACTGCACGCGGTCCAGGCGGACCTTGAGCGTGCGGAGCTCGATCTGAGCCGCTTCTCCAGCAAAAGCAACGCCATCGACATCAAAGAGCAGACCCGCGCCATGGTCGATGCCGGCGCGCGGCTTCAGGCCCAGATTCTCATCGAGCAGGCTGGCTTGGATTCGCTGCGCCAGATCTACGGCGATGGCAATATCCGGGTTCGACAGTCGGAAGCGCACATCGCAAGGCTCAAAAAACAGCTTGTCGCCATGGCCGGCTCCTCCACTCCCTCCGCCGGCATCGACGGTGCCGAGGGCGAGTCCAGCACCGCGATTAAAGACGATCTCTATCCGCCGCTGCGCGATATCCCCAAACTCGCCGTCCCCTACGCGGACCTTTACCGGCGCGTGCGTGTCGAGGAAGCCATGTTCGAATTCCTCAACCAGCAGTACGAAATCGCGCGCATCGAGGAAGCCAAGGACATTCCCACCGTCAGCGTTATCGATCCTCCTGGAATCCCGGAAAAGAAGTCCTTCCCTCCCCGCCTTTTGCTCGCGCTTGCTCTAACCTTTCTTTCATTCACCACGGCGTCGGCGCTCATTCTCGTGCGCCATCACTGGTCGGCAATCCATCCTGACGATCCTCGCAAGGTGCTTGCCGCGGAGGTTTTCCCAGTCCTGCGCCGCCACTCTCGCTCCATCTTCCGATGGAAGCGTGCGCCGCTTTTCCGCAATTCCCGCGAGGAATCGAAGCCATGAAGATCGTCATCGCCGCCGCTTCCTTCGCGCCTAATATTTCCGGCCTGCAACGCCATGCGCTCAACCTGGCGCGATGCCTCATGCTGCAATCGGAAGTCACCGAGCTGCATTTCGTCATCGCTCCCTGGCAGCAAGGCTTTATGCGAACCGTGCCGATGGGCCCAGGCTCCCGGCTGACTCTTCACGTGGCAGAGATGGATCGTGGCGCGTTCAGCCGAAATGCCTGGTATTACTACCGCCTCCCCAAAATTGCCGCCCGCCTGCACGCCGATCTGGTTCACCTCACTTTTCCCGCGCCCGTCGATGCTCGCGCGTTTGACTGCCCCACGGTCGTAACCCTGCACGATCTGTATCCCTATGAAATCCCCATGAATTTCGGATTTCCTAAGTTCCTTTTCAACCGGATCATTCTCCGCCAGTGTCTCAGCAACGCCACCGCCATCGCCTGCGTCTCCGACATCACCAAAACACGACTGCGGCAGTACACTCCGTCTTCCGTATGGCGAAAAGCTGTCCGCATCCACAACTCCGTGGAACCGGAGCTTCGCTGCGCCGCCCGTGTGCCCAATCCAGGATGGCAGGACAAGCCATTCCTCCTCGCCATCGCGCAGCACCGCCGCAACAAGAACCTGCCGCTCCTCATCCATATCTACGATTGTTTGTTGCGCACCGCTCGCATTAATCCGGAAACGCGGCTCATCATCGTCGGCATTTCCGGTCCTGAAACCCAGCGTCTCCAACGCCTCGTCGCCCACTTCGGCCTGAACGGAAAAGTCCGCTTTCTCGAAGGCATCTCCGAGCCGGAACTGCAGTGGTGCTATCTGCATTGCGAGGCGCTGGTCGCTCCCTCCCTTACGGAAGGCTTTGGCCTTCCTGTTGCCGAGGCGCTGCTCGCCGGTTGCCGCGTGATCTGCTCAGACATCCCGGCCCACCGTGAAGTAGGCGACGGGTACTGTCGCTTCGTGCCCTTGAACGAGCTTGCCGAAGGAGCCTTTGCCGCCGCAATTGCCGACGCTCTCCAGCAACCCAGGCCCCGGCCGCTGTCGTTTCCGCAGTTCTCCACACCTGTTCTCGCGAAGCAGTACGTCGGCCTCTATCGCTACCTCATCGCCTCCGCTGCTCGCGTTCAGACCCCAACCAGTCACGAGCGGCGCACCTGGAAGGCAGGTATGAACACGGCTGATCTCTCGCATCGCAAAGGAGCCAAACATGGCCGCATCTGAGCCTCTGGCCCCGCTTTACGCCGAAAGTCGTTCGATCCACAGGACCGCTCCACGGCATTATGCCTTCTCTAAGCGCGCGGTTGATCTTGTGATTTCCTTGTTTCTTCTCATCCTGTTCGCGCCTCTGCTCGCTCTCATCGCGGCCCTGGTCCGCTTGGATTCGCCCGGTCCCGCGCTCTTTATCCAGAAGCGCGTTGGCCGCAAAGGCGAGTTCTTCCACATTTACAAGTTCCGCTCCATGTACGCGGGCTCAACCAGGTATGAGCTTTCCCCCACCACATCGCGCGACCCGCGAATCACGCGTATCGGACGTATGCTCCGCCGCACCAGCCTGGACGAACTGCCGCAGTTGCTGAACGTTCTGCTCGGAAACATGTCTCTCGTCGGCCCCCGACCGGAAATGCCCTTCATCGTACGCGGCTACAACGAGCACCATCGACTGCGCCTCAGTGTGAGGCCGGGGATTACCGGACTATGGCAACTCAGTCCAGATCGCGTCTACCCCATCCATCACAACATCCATCACGATCTCTATTACGTCCGGAACCGCACGCTTCGGATGGACATCGGCATCCTGCTTCGAACCCTGTTCTTCACCATGCGCGGCGGGATATGAGCACCTCGCATCCCCGCGCCAATGTTCTCGGCGTGGCCGTTTCCGCTATCAACCTGGACCTCGCCGTCGATCTCGCCTCCCGCTGGATCGATGCCGGAAAGCCAGGCTACGTCTGTCTCACCGGCGTTCACGGAGTCATGGAGGCGAGGGCCGACGATGCCTTTCGTGGGATCCTGAGCCGGGCCGTCATCAACGCTCCCGATGGAATGCCCATGACCTGGGTCGGCCGCCTGCAGGGCTTTCACGAAATGGATCGCGTCTTCGGGCCGGACTTCATGGCCGCCATGTGCCGCCTCTCCGTCCAACGCGGATACCGCAATTTCCTCTGTGGCGGACAACCCGGAGTCGCGGAGCTTCTGCGCAAAAATCTTCAGGCAAAATTTCCCGGTCTCCAGATCGTTGGGACCTGCACTCCTCCCTTTACCGTTCTCACTCCGGCGCAGGAGGGATCCATCCTCGCCCAAATAAGGCAAGCAATGCCACATATCCTGTGGGTGGGGCTCGGCACTCCCAAACAGGAGCGATTCATGGCGCAATACCTGCATCGGCTTGAGGTGCCATTGCTGGTTGGCGTCGGAGCGGCTTTCGACTACCACACCGGCCGCATCCGTGACTGCTCCGCGTGGGTCAAGCGCGCCGGGCTACAGTGGGCGCACCGCACGATGCAAGACCCCGCGCGTCTTTGTAAGCGCTATCTGCGCAACAACCCGGCTTTCCTCTGGCACATTGCAGCACAAATCTCTGGATACCGCAGCTATCCCCTGAGCGACGACACCTAACGGTCTGAACTGATGAACGGACTATTTCGGCGGAGGCCGCGAGCGATTCGCCGGCGCCATAGAAGCGACTCTCGCGCATAACGAAGACCTTCCACAACATGGAAGCGCAGGCGCAAACAGATGAAGCGTAGCTGCGCACTCCAGCGGAAAAAGCTGGTCAGCAAGGAATCCCCCGGGGACGCCTGCGTAATCGGTGGGGGCAGGCGCAGAGGCAACAAAGCCTGAATCCGCTTACGTTTTGCCGAAACGCCCGCGGATTCAAGCTCCCGTTGCAGCAGCAGGTACAGCTTATTGCCTGGAAAGCTGGCGAATACGACGCGGGGCCCGTAGAGGTCCACCCAAAGTTGCGCTCCCTCGGGAACACGCTGAACGCACCAGCGGGTAAGTTCCTCCGGGGCGAAAGCTCCCATTGTTCGGGTAATCAGCAGCGCGACAAGGCCAAGCCTTAAAACGCTGGATGGAGTTTTCGCCGCAGTGATTTGAAGTTCACGCCAAAAGGCGTCGTCGTGGCGCCGAGCAAGCACGTGGCGGCGGAACTCGAGAAAGTGCGCGGCGCGTGAAAAGTCACTGCTCACGTGCTTGTACAGGTGGAGCGCCTGGCCAAGGAAAAGGTCCACCGGCGACAACACCGGCATCCTGATGCCATGAAAATCGCGCTGCTCCGTGCGTGCCAGCAATGAAGACTGGCCCGGGACACTCGCCTCGATATGCAATTCCACGCAGCGTACGCGCGTCTTATACAGGTCCTTCAGAGATTTTGCAGGAATGCCGTTCGTCTTGAACTCCCAGGTCGCGCCGCTGATGGCGTGAAGATGATACCCTCTGCGTTCTAGAATCAGTCGAGCTTCGGGCGCGCTTCTCTCCGCAATCAAAAAATCCAGATCCAGTTGGGATCGCAACTCTGGCCTGGGGACTGAATGCGGAGAAAGTGAAAATCCCTTCATCGTCGCATAGCAGAGATGAGCGCCTTGAAAATCGAGGTGAATCGCGACAGACTCGTCAATCATTCCCTGCGTACGTTCTTTGTTGTCGATCCGGTTCTGTTGCAGACGCGCAAGTACACCCGGCGGCAACTGCTCACACAATTGCAGCTCCATAGTTCGGGCAAGAAAGTACAGCGCCAGGCCGCTGGTGTCCAGCCATCGCAACAGGGAACGCCACTCCCCGTCAGATAGAAGCCTCAACCGCGCGCACTGCGCAGGCAAAGGATCGCAGAAAAGCAGCAGCGCAGCCTCACGTATCTGCT
>JBAUHD010000175.1:0-8637 GCA_049680085.1 Acidobacteriaceae bacterium | reverse complement strand
ACCGGGACGCTGGCGCGCGCGCATCACGGTTCGCTGGCCGCATCGCAGCGGGCGGAGATCGAAGAGCAGCTTAAGGCGGGCGGTATTCGCGCGCTGGTCGCCACCTCATCGCTGGAACTCGGTATTGATATGGGCGCGATTGATCTGGTGATTCAGATCGAGGCTCCGCCGTCGGTCGCGAGCGGAATGCAGCGGATCGGGCGGGCTGGTCATCGCGTGGGAGCGGCGAGCGAAGGAATCATTTTCCCCAAATATCGCGCCGACCTGATCGCTTGCGCCGCCGTCACGCGAGCGATGCAGGAAGGGCTGGTCGAGTCCACGCGCTATCTTCGCAACCCACTGGACGTGTTGGCGCAGCAGATCGTGGCGACGGTCGCGCAGCCGGCGGCTCTTTCGGTTCCGCGCAAACGCGGCCAGCCTCCGCCGCAGCCGGAAATCGCAGTGGACGCGCTGTTCGCGCTGATTCGCCGCGCCGCGCCGTTTGCATCCTTGAGCCGTACCGCCTTTGAGGGCGTGCTCGACATGCTTTCGGGCCGTTACCCTTCCGATGAATTCGCAGAGCTGAAGCCGCGCATCACCTGGGACCGCACAAGCAACCTGCTGAGGCCGCGCGCGGGCGCGAAGATGCTCGCGATTCTGAACGCGGGAACAATTCCTGATCGCGGGCTTTATGGCGTCTTTCTCTCCAACGCGGAAAAACCGGTGCGCGTGGGCGAGCTGGACGAGGAGATGGTGTTTGAAAGCCGCACCGGGGAGACATTCGTGCTGGGAGCCTCGACCTGGCGCATTGACGAGATTACGCATGATCGCGTGATGGTTTCACCCGCGCCGGGCGAGCCGGGTAAAACGCCTTTCTGGCACGGCGATCGTGCCGGCAGGCCGCTCGAATTCGGACGCCGCATTGGCGCGCTGGTGCGCGAGCTGCGCGAAGTCCCCCGCAATGCGGCGATCAGCCGCCTTGTGCGCGAACACGGGCTTGCGATGCAGGCAGCGGAAAACCTGATTCGCTTTCTGGCCGATCAGGAGGCGGCGACCCGCGCCGTTCCCGACGACCGCACCATTGTTGTGGAGCGCGTGCGCGATGAGATGGGCGACTGGCGTGTGTGCGTGCTCACTCCGTTCGGCAGCCGGGTCCATGCTCCGTGGGTGATGGCCGCCGCGGCGAAGATTCGCGCCGGCGGCGGTCCTGACGTGGAAACGATGTGGGCCGACGACGGGTTTGTGCTGCGCTTTCCCGATACCGATGCCGTACCGGATGCGGATTTGCTGCTTCTTCGCGCCGGTGAGGCGAGTGATCTTGTTCTGCGGCAGTTGGGGGCGACTTCGCTGTTTGCGGCGAAGTTTCGGGAGTCGGCGGCGCGGGCGCTGCTGCTGCCGCGCCGGCGAGCGATGGGCAGGGCTCCGCTGTGGCAGCAGCGCAAGCGCGCTTACGATCTGCTGTCGGTGGCCTCGCGCTATCCATCATTTCCGATGCTGCTGGAGGCGTACCGCGAGTGCGTGCGCGATGTCTTCGATATGCCCGCACTCCTCGAAGTGCTGCACGCGATTGAAAAGGGTGAGGTGCGCGCCCATGTCGTCGATTCGCGCAAGCCTTCGCCGTTCGCCTCGTCGCTGCTGTTCAGCTATGTCGCCAATTACATCTACGAGGGAGACGCGCCGCTGGCCGAGCGACGCGCGCAGGCGCTCTCCATCGATCAGGACCAGCTTCAGGAATTGCTGGGTGAGGCCGACTTGCGCGAACTGCTCGATACAGATGCCATTGCGGAGGTCGAGGTGCAGTTGCAAGGGTTGGGGGAAACACGGCGGATTCGCAGCGCGGATGGGATCCATGATTTGCTGCTTCGGTTGGGCGACCTTTCTCGCGCAGAGATTGCGCGCCGCCTGGCCGTGCCGGAACTTGCGGCTGCGGTGGATGTGTTGCTGCGCGCAGGGCGGCTTCTCGCCGTGAAAATCGCCGGAGAAGAGCGTCTGATTGCGGTCGAAGACGCGGCGCGCTATCGCGATGCGCTGGGAATTGCGCTGCCGTCGCGAATTCCCGCCGCGATGCTCGCGCCGGTCACGTCTCCTGTGCTGGAGTTGCTGCGAAGGTATGCGCGCACGCATGGGCCGTTCACCGTGAACGAGGCAACGGCACGCTTCGGACTCAATGCTCCGCGCGTGGAAGCGGCGCTCAAGACGCTGGCCCTTGATGGGCGCGTTCTGGAAGGTGGCTTTCGTCCCGAGGGTCTGCATCGCGAGTGGTGCGACGTGGAGTCATTGCGGCAGATTCGGCGCAAGTCATTGGCGCGGCTGCGCAAGGAGATCGAACCGGTTGAGCCGCCGATGCTGGCGCGCTTTACAACGCACTGGCAGGGCGTGTTGCACAAGAGGCGCGGGCTGGACGCGCTGCTTGACACGATTGAGAATCTGCAAGGCGCCCCGCTGGCGGCGTCCCTGGTTGAGTCGGCAATTCTGCCCGCGCGGCTGGCGAAGTATTCGCCCGGCGATCTGGACACGCTGATTGCGGCGGGCGAGGTGGTGTGGCGCGGTTTCGATTCGTTGGGTGAACGCGATGGACGGATCGGGCTGTACCTCGCCGATCAGATTTCCGAACTGCTGCCGCCTCGCGGCTTGCGTGATCGCGCACCGCTCGTCGAAAAGGAGCAGCAGATTCTGGATCAGCTTGCGCGCGGCGGGGCCATGTTTTTCGCGCAACTCCACGACGCAGTGGGCGGCGGCTATCCCGGCGAAGCACTGGAAGCGCTGTGGAGTTTGGTATGGTGCGGGCTGGTGACAAACGACACCTTCCACGCGCTCCGCGCTTACGTCGCAAAGCCGCTGACCTCGCGTCCGGCGAAGCGGCAGCATAATGTCGCCGCGTTCCGGTCGCGGCGCACCACTCCGCCGAGCGCACAGGGCCGCTGGACTTTGATCGCGCAGCCGGAGCGCCGCACGCCGGCGCAGCAGACGGCTTGGAGTCATGCGCTGGCGCAGCAATTGCTGAACCGCTATGGAATAGTGACGCGCGAAACGGTCGCGCAGGAGAACGTGCCGGGAGGCTTCAGCGCGGTCTATGACGTCCTCAAGGCGATGGAGGAGAGCGGGCGCATTCGTCGCGGTTATTTTGTCGCGGGACTGGGCGCGGCGCAGTTCGCGACCCGAGCGGCTGTGGACATGCTGCGTTCGTTAGGCTCGAATGCACAGCCGGAGGAGTCGGAAATGGTTGCGCTGGCCGCCACTGACCCGGCGAATCTTTACGGCTCAACGCTGCCGTGGGCGCAGGGCGGCGAGGATTCAGTCGAAACCGGCACTCGCTCCCTCGCGCGCAACGTGGGCGCTTCAGTGATTCTGCGCAACGGCGAATTGATCGCGTATCTGCGACGCAACAATCCGAACGCACAGGTTTTTCTCCCCGCGGATGAACCAGACCGCACGAACGCTGCGCGCGATCTCGCAATATTTCTGGCCGCGACGACGAGGGACGCGATGCGTGAGGACCCTCACACCGGGTTGCTCATCGCCGCAATCAACGGTCAACCGGTGCATGAGCATTGGCTGGCGCGCTTTCTGCTCGATGCCGGCTTCTCAGCCGCACCCGCGGGCTTCAATATTCGCAGGCCACGGCCCACCGTAACGGAAACAGTGTAGCCGCGATCGCGCTACTGGTCCTGCGGCTGTGAATCCTGCTGCGAGTCGTCCTTGGGATGTTTGCCGAAGAGCTTGCTCCAGAAGCCGCGCTTCTTTTTCTTCTCTGTCTCTGGCGGCGCGACGGCGGTTTGCGCGGGTTCGTTCGGGCTAAGGGTTGGAACCTTCGGCTGCTTCGGAGTTAAGGCCGTCGGCGTATGGGAAGCAGGCTGATTATTTTCCGGCTTCCCTCCCAGTCCAAAGATTCGCTGGAACAGGTTGCGCTGGTTGCCGTTGGCGTGGTCGCAGGTGTCGGTGGGCTGGGTGCCGTCGAGAAAAGCGGCGGTGTAGTCGTCCGGGCAGGCGGCGTCGGCCAGCAGGTTGGTTGCTTTGTCGAGCGTCACTTCGGTCACACCTGGCGGCGGAGTGAAGGGTTTCGTGTCAGAGTATTCGGGCAGGGCCACGGCGCGTTTCATGAAGTTGGCCCAGATGGGTGCGGCGGCGTGCGCGCCCTGCATTTTGATGTCGCTGTAATCGTCGTTACCCACCCACACAACGCAGATAAGGTTGCTGGTGAAGCCGGCGAACCATGCGTCGTGGGAAGTGCCGGTTTTTCCGGCTGCCGGAGCGGTAAAGCCCATGGCGCGAACTCCGGCGGCGGTGCCGTGATTGATGACGTTCTCCATCAGCACGGTGGTCAGGTATGCCGTGCGCGGGTCGAGGATGGGTTGGGATTTCGGCGTATAGTCATCCATCACGTCGCCGTTCGCGCTGCGTACGGAGGCCAGCATCCAGGGGTCGATCTTGACGCCATTGTTGGCGAAGATGGTATAGGCGCCGGCCATCTCCAGCGGCGTTGCGCCATACGCCCCAATCGCCATTGCCGGTGTTGGTTTCACCGAGGCGATGCCCGCGTCGTGCGCCAGCGCAGCCACGTTGTTATAGCCGACCATCTGCGCCAGCGAGATGGTGGCGTTGTTGAGCGACCATTGCAGCGTGGTGCGCGCCGTCACTTGTCCGCGATAATCATTTTCAAAATTGCGCGGCGAATAGGTCTGGTCTCCGGCAAAGGTAAAGGTGGTGGGCTCGTCATTCAGGATGGTGTTCTGGGTGAAGATTCCGCTCACGCCATCCGAACCAGTGAGTTGAGCTCCGGCCAGGCTGCTGTTGAACGCCGCCGCGAACACGAACGGCTTGAAGATGGAACCAGTGGGACGGTTGGAGACGGCGTGGTTGTACTGGCTTACCCCGTAATTGCGCCCGCCCACCAAAGCCAGAACCTCTCCGGTATGCGGGTCGAGCGCCACCAGGGCCACCTGCGGATAGACGAGCGGTACGTTGTGTCCACGCTTGACCAGGCGCGCATGGCGGGCTTCCACAATCTTGTCCACCTGTGCCATTCCCTCGGCCACCGCATCGCTGGCCGCGCGCTGAAGGTCAGGATCGAGCGAGGTGTAGATGCGCAGGCCCTCGTTGTTGTAGTCGTTATCGCCCAGCCGCGAGACAAGCTGGTCGCGCACCAGGTCCACAAAATAAGGCGCCCCGCCCGCGTCGGCCGCGCTCTGCGCCAAGTCCAGCGGAGCGGCCTTCGCAGCTTCGGCCTGGGCTCTGGTAATGTCTCCAGTCTCAACCATCGCGTCCAGCACCACGTTGCGCCGTGCGATGGCCCGCTTGGGATGCCGATACGGGTTCAGGCGGCTGGGGCTCTGAATGAGGCCGGCCAGCAGCGCGGCCTGAGGCAATGTGAGTTGGCGTACGTTTTCGCCAAAAAAGGCCTGCGCCGCTTCGCCGAATCCGTTGACGGAAAAGCTGCCGCGCTGCCCGAGCGGAACCTCATTCGCGTAAAGCTCGAAGATCTTCTGCTTGGAGAAGCGGTGCTCCAACTGGAAGGTGATGACGACCTGGAGAAACTTACGGTGCCAGGTGCGCTCCGGCGTGAGGAAAAATTCCTTCGCCAATTGCATTGTCAGTGTCGAAGCGCCGCCGAAGTTCCGGCGGTCTCCGCGCACATAATCATGCCAGGCCCAGGCGATGACGGCGTAGTAGTCTACGCCGCCGTGCTGGAAATAGCGCCGGTCCTCGATGGACGTGACGGCCTGCACAACGACTTTGGGAATCTGGTCCCAGGTGACGAGGCGGCGCTTGGCGCGGTTCTTGTCGGAGAGGTCGGTGATCAGCAGGGGCTCAAGCTCGTAGGCGGCAAGCTGCTGGCCGTTGTCCCCGGTGATCTGGCTGATCGCGCCCTTGTCGAACCAGACGGTCGCGCCCTGGGGCGCATGGTAGGACTGCGTGCCGGGATGAATCGTGATGCTCGTCGGGCCTTCGGAAAAGGTGCCCATTAGAGACGGGTTGCCTTTGCCGTCGACGGAGTATCCGGCGCTGCGCAACTCCTGTCCGATAAACTCAACGGTGAACTTCTGGCCGGGGCGAAGCTCCTGCGGAGCGGCGTAAATCTTCGCCGTGTTCTCGAACAGCGGCTTTTCCAGCCTCTGGTCAACAATGCGCTGGTACTTGTGATAGTAGAAGCCGAAGACACAGGCGAAGGCGATGAAACCCGCGATGACTACGGAGCCCGCAATCAGCAGCGGCATGCGCCAGGAACCCGCCTTAGCCTGCCCCTTGCCCCGCCGTCTGGGGGTAAATCTGATTTTGACAGCCAAAAGGAAACGTCTCCTGTTCAATCTTAGTTGCTTTGGGCAGAAAACGCTTCTTTGAAGCAATTCTTCAAAAAACCCCGAAGCCGGAATCGGCTCCTGGGGATTAGACGGCGGTCGGAAACTCTAGTTGGCTTTTTTCAGGACCGCGTCGCGATTTTCATCAGTATAGATTTCGCCCTCGAATTTACGAAGCTCCGGATACTGGTCCGCGCTGAGATCGAGCGTTTTCACCTTGTATTCCCGGGAGTATCGCAGCACGCCGCCCTCCGCCTTCACATCGCTGTGGTAGCTGGCGAACCCCATGTCAACGTTGACCGGATCGGGCAGATCGTCGATGGAATAGCCGGCGGGGATTTTCAACTCGAAGGTGTCGCGCCAGTCTCCAGTCGATTCAAATTCGACGGGATATTTGCGCGACTCATCGGTAAGATGCAGCGCGTCCGAACCGAGGACGCGGGGCCGCACCAGCAACAGGTTGCCCGCGCTTTTGGCATAGGAGGATGCGGTCACGCCGTAGCTCAGAACCAGTTGCTGGTCGAGGTTGCGCGTGTTTTCGATTTGCTCATTCGTCACCTGGAACGAAGAAAAGTCGCTGCGTAGGGAATTTTCCAGGCTCTGTTGCTTCTCGGTGCTGCTGTTCATTGTGAACCAGCGGCGAAGATCGTCAGAGGATGCGCCCAGTCGCTTCATTGTGACGCTGCCGGTGAGGGAGCCGTCCGCGCCCAGTACGAAACTGGCCGTGCGATTCACCGTATCGCTACTGGGCTTGAGGATGGGCAGCGCGATGGCCTCGCTGTCGGCGCCCGCCATCAAAAGGCCAGTGCCCCCTTGCAGATAGGTCGGCAGCAGGCCAATAGGAACATACGCGTTGGTCGGGTCAAAGATGAGGTAGCGCTTGCCGGTTTTCGCCGTCACCACGGCCTGGAGTGCGGGGTTTTCGTATCCGGAGGGAATTTCAATGGCCGCGATCATGTGGTCGCCCATCAGCGAGGGAACGGTTGGGTCCACCAGGCCGCGGCTCGTATCCACCATGACCCAGGTGGCGCGCACGCCCACGGCGTCCAGCATGGCGATGAGCAGCGTGACCTTATCTTTGCAGTCGCCGTAGCGATTGCGGTATACGGCTTCGGCGGAGTGCGGGATCAAGCCGCCGATGCCGATTTCGATGCCAACATAGCGAATCTGCTGCTGCATGAAGGTGGCGACCTTCTGGATGCGCTGCATAAAGTCGGCGTTGGCGCTGGTCAGGGTTCGGCTCTCGGTGGCGATATCGGCGGGGCCTTCGCTTTGCGGCGCGGCAAGCTGCGTGTACCACTCCCCGATGCGCCCCCAGAGCTGCTGCGTTTGCGGCGGCAGCGGCGCGGCGGAAAAGTAGACTTCCATGCGCCCGGCCAGCGCGTCCTCCGCCGGAGCCATCGGCACCGAATCAAGGTCGATACCGGGAATGTTGGCCAGTTCCCATCGGAAGTGGTTGGGCGCGACCTCAACCGGCGGGACGCTCGTGTATTTCCGCCACAACGCGCGCTGGTTCCATCCCGGCGGCAGGTCGATCTCAAAAACGGATTTGACCGTGGGAATGGAATTCTGAAACTCCCACGACTGATTGCCTGAGTACATCGGAATCCGCGTGACGGCTTCATAGGCGACGACGCCGCCGGGGTCCGAACCAGGTACGTCAGCGGATTGGTGGCGAATGTCCTCGTAGAGGATGCCCCAGTCGTCAGAGCCGGTTTCGTAAATCTGGTTTTTTTTCAGCGTGTAATGGTGGCCGTCCGGGCCGATGCTCCAGATGTGAAAGGAGAGCAGCTTGTGGTCCTTGTTGAACCACGCGACCGGATGCGCATAATCGCGGCCCTGCGGGCGCAGGATTTTCACGACCTCGCGAGAGCGCTGGGTGATCTGGCCGTCGGGGCTGACCGTCAGCAGCGTATCGTCCAGCAGAACGACGGCCTTCGGGTTTGCCCCCGAAGGAAACTGCGTCTTCGCCGCGGCTGCCTGCGTTACCCAGTCGGGAAACTCCGAGGCATGCGTTACCGGCATCGCCAGCGCGAGAACCAGAGGGACGAGAGCCGCGGAGGACAGCTTCATGGCTATTTTCCCCCGGGAGCGGCGGTTGGAGCCGCCGTGGTTGCCGGAACCGTCGCGGTTGCCGGAACCACAACCGGAAGCACCTTGACCGCGACCTGCTCCTGGTCGCTCGTGCTGACCTTCTGGAAGAAAGTGCGGAGGGCGGCATATTCCGTCGGCTTGTAGATGATGTTGGCGCTGCGAAACAGCCGCCCGTAGGCGAAGGTATGGGGGCCGGAGCCGAACTTGATGAGGTAATCGGCGTTTGGCGCGAAGGGAATATCGCCGCTTTTCGGCAGACTCTCCACCA
>JBAUHD010000174.1:0-3361 GCA_049680085.1 Acidobacteriaceae bacterium | reverse complement strand
ACGGGATCACCGTGGGCGTCCCCAGTTCGTAGGTTCGTTCTGGAACAACGGAGAGATTCACCGTTATCGGCGTGTCCAGGGGGGGAGTGAGATCTCCGCTGACCACGAGCGCCTGCATCTGTGCCAGGGTCCTGACCAGCGTATTGAACGGGCAGCCCGACGGATGGGCGTTACATTTCGCAAAGGCCTGCGGAGTGAAGAGCAGGAGCTTGACGAAGTGCGCCACCTTAAAATCGCCGCCGTCCTTCGCCACCCCGAGGAGGTGAACATGTCCCTTCACCAGTGAGCAGGGCGTGCCGCCGTTCCACTGTTGGCACTGGGCATCGCTCCCCAGCCCGTAATCGGGGTCCGGAAACGGAAGCACGTTCAAATGGTCGCAGTTGGTGGGCAGGCATTGCAGGTTTCCGTCAGGAATCATAGACTGGAGCGGGTAAACCACCACATACACCGGCGCCATCGAATTCACATTCGACTTCACAGGCATGGGCGCGCCCAGCGGCTGACGAACGAACACGGTGTTCCCCGTCGCGCTATCAAAGACGGGTCCAACCGTCGAGTTCCCCTGGAGAACTTCGCCGCTGAAAAGTTCGCTGGTTTGGGCGAAGGCTGAATTGGAAAAAAGCATGACGGCGGCTGCCAAAGACAGCGCCGCACAGAATGGGCGAAGATACGGAATTGACCTCATGTTGGTTCTCCCGCCCACACCATGCCCGCCACGCTGTCGGCGTGTCATGATGGAACTCGCATGAAACCCTGATTTTTCTCAAATTCGCCCCACTCCGTTCATAATGGAAGCCAGAACAACTCTCATACCCGGCAGCACAAGGAGCTCCGCGGTGATCTTCCGCTTCGATTGCTTTCAGGCCGACGACACCGCGTTTCGCCTCACGGCGGACGGTGCGCCCGTCCCCATCGAGCCCAAGGCGCTCCGCCTGCTCCTCTACCTGATCGAGAACCGCGGCCGCCTCGTCCGCAAGCAGGAGATCCTCGACGCCGTCTGGTCTGAGGCCGCCGTTACCGAAAGCGCCCTCACCCGCTCGGTCGGCCTTCTCCGCAAGGCCCTTAACGACGACTCCCGCGAGCCCCGCTTCATCGAGACCGTCCCCACCGCGGGCTACCGCTTCATCGCCCATGTCGACATCACCCCCACCCCCGAACCCACCACCATCCAATCCCCCACGCTACCTGCCCCAAGCCCGCGACCACAATTCTCTCCCACGCCACGCTCACACCTCCGCCTCGTCGTGATACTCGGCGGCTGCCTCATCCTCCTCGCCAGCGCCACATGGCTCATTGCCACACGCATCCACGCCGCACCCGCTATCCACTCCCTCGCCGTCCTCCCCCTCAACAACCTCTCCGGCGACCCCTCCCAGGAATACTTCGCCGATGGCATGACCGACGAGCTCATCACCGAGCTCGCCCGCATCCCCAACCTCCGCGTCGTATCCCGGACCTCCATCATGGCCGACAAGGGCTCCCGCCGCCCCCTCCCCGAGATCGCCCGCCAACTCGACGTCGACGCCATCGTCGAAGGCTCCATCGTCCGCTCAGGCGACCGCATCCGCATCACCGCCCAGCTCATTGACGCTCGCACCGACCGCCACCTCTGGGCCCAGTCCTTCGAGGGCCCCGCCTCCGACGTCCTCTCCCTCCAGGACAGCGTCGCCCAGCAGATCGCCACCCAGGCCCGCTTCGTCCTCGCCCCTCCCTCGCCGCGCCCGCCCGTCAACCCCGCCGCGCACGACGCCTATCTCCGCGGCCGCTACTTCTTCAATAAGCAGGATCCTTCTCGCAGTATCGAGTACTTCGAGCAGGCGGTTGCTCTCGACCCCACCTACGCTTCCGCTTACGCCGGCTACGCCTCCGCGCTCGACGCCGCCGCGAGCTTCGGCATCGGCCCGCCACAGCAGCTCATGCCCAAGGCCCGCGCCGCCGCCCAGCGCGCGATCCAGCTCGACCCCCGGAACGGTGAAGCCTACACCGAACTCGGCAGCGTTCAAACCATCTACGTGTGGGACTGGATCGCGGCCGAGCAGAACCTAACCCGCGGCATCTCCCTCAATCCCAATGACTCTATTGCCGAGTTCAAGTACGCCGTTTACCTTGACGCCGCAGGCCGCCCGCAGGACGCCGTTACTCACATGCGCCGCGCACTTCAGCTCGATCCGCTATCCTTCCTTGTGAACCGACGGCTGGGCGCTACTCTCTACCTTGCCCGGCAGTACGATGCCGCACTCGCTCAATTGCAGCGCGCCGCCGAGATGGAGCACCAGCCCGGCTCCATCGACAACTACATGAGTCTCATCTATGAGCAGAAGGGCGACCGTGACGAGGCCGTGCATCACGATCTGATCGCGCTGCACGGGCAGGAGCCACAGCTTGACATTGCCGCTCTTCTTGTCGCCTATCAAAAGCACGGATGGCAGTCCTATTGGCGCGCGCGCACCCGGGCTCTCCTCACCACCTCAGCCAGCCCCTGCACCGCTTACGAGATCGGGGTCGACGATCTCCGCGTCAACAACCTCGACCATGCCTTCGACTCCTTCCAACACGCGCTCGACAGCCACTGCTTCAACATGGCATTGATCCGCGTGGACCCGCTCCTCGACTCCGTCCGACACGACCCTCGCTACGCCGCTCTCATGACACGCATGCATCAGTAGACGAACCGCGCCTTGCGGGTTGTGCCCGTAGATGGTCCTCAGTCCGGGAATCCGCTGCGGGGAGTCAATGGAGCGCAATATCGCCGAGTCACTCATCTACCTTGGATTTTCTGTCCGAAGGCCAGCGTCGAATCATCGACTCAATGCGCGAGTGTCGGCGGGATTTTGAATCCTCGGCTATCTGTTCTGAACGCCGGAGACGCTGGTGCGGCCGATGAGGCGCTCGATGCGTTTGGGGATGGGGGGGTGGGTGGAGAATAATCCGGCGAGGTCGCGGGCGCTGATCATGGGGGCCACGATGAACAGGTGCGCGTTCGTGGGCGAGGCGGGCAGCGGCACGCGTTTGGAGTAGGCGTCCAGCTTTTCAAGCGCCGAGGCCAGGGCGTAGGGGTTTCCGGTGATGTGCGCTCCGGTGGCATCGGCCTGGTATTCGCGGGCGCGCGAGACGGCAAGCTGGATCAACATGGCGGCGATGGGCGCGAGGATGAGCATGAAGAGCGCGCCCAGGCCGCCGCCGCCGCGTTCGTCGCGACTGCCACTGCCGCCGTATCCGCCGAACATGGAGGCGTAGAAGCCCATGCGGGCGAGCAGGGTGATGGCTCCGGCCAGCGTGGCGGCGACGGAGCTGGTGAGGATGTCGCGATTTTTTACGTGGCCGAGTTCGTGCGCGAGGACGCCTTCGAGTTCCTCGTCGG
>JBAUHD010000173.1:0-2663 GCA_049680085.1 Acidobacteriaceae bacterium | reverse complement strand
TTTATGGCTCGCCGGCGAAGCTGGGGCTGAGCGCGGGTGTGAGCTCGGGCTATGACTTTACGCTGAACCAGTGGCAATACTACGGAACGCAGGCCAGCTACAACTGGAACTGCTGCGGGTTGAGTTTTGAGCTAAGGCATTACTCGTTGGGCAGCGTGCGCAACGATACGGAAAAGCTCTACAGCTTTACGTTGGCAGGGGTGGGCGCGGCTGGAAGCCTGAAGCGCGCCGAACGGGTGATCACGGGCATTTCTCCGTTTTGATTGCCCGGCCTTTGCTAACGGAGGCTCAGTCCTCCCAGCGGAGGTCCATCAAATCCAGATCTCGTTCAATGGCGCGAAGTGTCGCTTCGCGAAAACGGCTCTGCCGTCGCAGGCGGCTTAACTCCTGGCGCTGCGCGCGGCGAATGCGTCGCCCGATATCGCGGTATTTGCGGTCGACGCGGACCTCGCTGCGCTTCTCATGGTCACGGCTCAGGCCGTGCAGCCGCTGCTCATACAGGCGGATCATCTGATCGACGACCTGGGCCTCGGCCTCATCGTTCGACGTATCGATGCCGCGCAAGGTCTTGAGCACGAAATTAAGCATCGATTTGCGCGCCTGCCGCTCTTCATCCTGCGCCTCTTTGGATTCAGAAACGCCGAGACGGCGGATGAGCACCGGCAACGTGAGCCCCTGGCCCACCAGCGTGACCAGGATGACCGCAAAGGCCAGGAAAATGATGCCTTCGCGTTGGGGAAAGTGCGCGCCGCGATTCGTGAACGCCGGCACGGAGAGCGCAGCGGCCAGCGTAATGACACCCCGCATCCCGCTCCAACCCATCACGATAAGATCGCGCGTGCCGGGGGCGGCGACATCCTGCCGCTGCAGATGCACGCGGATGAAATGAGCAATGCGCGCGCCGGGATACATCCACAGGAAGCGCAGCGCGATCACGATGCCGCTGACCAGGGCGGCCCCCACGATCATGCGCGGCCAGTCCAGCGGGCCGTGCCCGTTGTTCGGTCGGATGCCGGAAACAATTGCGGGCAATTGCAAGCCCATCACGATGAACACGAAGCCGTTCAGCGCAAACTCGACAGTATTCCACACAGCGCGCGCGTCCAGTCGGGTGCGGGAACTCAGGACCTCCGACGCGCTGCGGCCCAGGTAGAGCCCGCAGGCAACGGTGGCAAGCACTCCGGATGCGTGAAGACCTTCGCCGAGCAGATACGCGAAGTAGGGCGTGGCCAGCGAGACGAGGATTTGAATTTCGCTGGCCCCGGAAAACCGGCGATGGAGAAGGCGATCGAAGCGCGAAACGAGGAAGGCGACGAGAAGACCCACGCCTACGCCGCCTACGATAAGCCACACAAGATCGGCAACGCCGCTTGAGAAGGAGGGAACTCGTCCTGAGACCACCATGCCGGTGGCGAATTGCAAAGCGAGCAGGCCAATCGCATCGTTGATGAGGCTTTCGCCCTCGATGACCTCCAGCAGCGAGTGGGGCAGTCCAACGCGGCTGGCGATAGCGGCCACGGCGATGATGTCGGTGGTCGAGACCACCGCTCCCAGCACGGCGCCCACCCGCCAGTCGAATCCGCGAATGACGAAGTGCGCGAAGAGGGCGACCCCGGCGACGGTGAAAGCGACCAGCCCCAGCCCCAGCATGGAGATACTGACCAGGTTGTAGCGGAACTCGCGCCACGGCGTGTTGAGCGCGCTGGCAAAAACCAGCGGCGGCAGAATGACCAGAAAAAAGATGTTGGGGTTGAGGGAAATATGCGGAACGACATGGAGGAAGCTGAGTCCGAGACCGCCCAGCACCAGGACAATGGGATAAGGCGTCTTGATTCGCCACGCCAGCAGCGCCAGCAGCGCCACCAGAACCACCAGCACCAGCAACGTCAATTCAATGTTGTGGATGGCGAAACCCATGGGGGAAGGTTATATCAGGAGCGGCGGACTGTCGCCGTGGGGCCGGCCCCCAAGGACCCTCAGCTAACCGCTTTTTAGCAGCTCGCTTCTTAGCTTTATAATCGAAGATTGCGCGCTGCCGCGATTCATGAGTTTGGAGCAAGGAAAGGATTCCGATGCCGACCGATGTGGTGATGCCCCAGATGGGCGAGTCTATTTTTGAGGGAACCATTACCAAGTGGCTGAAGAAGCCGGGCGACAGAATCGAGCGCGACGAGCCCCTGTTTGAAATTTCCACCGACAAGGTGGACGCCGAAATTCCTTCCCCCGCCGCCGGCATCCTGAAAGAGATCAAGGTTGCGGACGGCACGACCGTGCAGATCAACACCGTCGTCGCCGTGATTGATGAATCAGACTCCGCGTCCGCGGCCGCTCCCGCCGTTCAGCCGCAGAATGGCACGGTGGCGGCGAAACCCGAATCGGAAAAACCCGCTGCCGTTCCCGCGCCGGCTCCCGCTCCGCCTTCGACCTCCGGCCCCGCCACCGAGGTCGTCATGCCCCAGATGGGCGAATCCATTTTTGAGGGAACCATTACCAAATGGCTGAAACAGGCGGGCGACAAAGTTGAACGCGACGAGCCGCTGTTTGAAATATCCACCGACAAGGTGGACGCGGAGATTCCCTCGCCTGCCGCGGGAGTTCTGAGCGAGATTAAAGTCCCTGCGGGAAATACGGTCCAGATCAACACCGTGGTCGCGGTCATCGGC
>JBAUHD010000172.1:0-1579 GCA_049680085.1 Acidobacteriaceae bacterium | reverse complement strand
CAGGCTCCCGATCTCCCTCATGTAAACTGGGAACCGTTTCCGGGGGCGCTCATGCTCAAACGTTATATTCTTTGCTTTTCCGTGGTTGCGAGCTTGTTGCTGGCGCCGGTGTTGTGTGTTGCTCAGGCTGCGCCGAATCCGAATGGGAAGACGGTTGCGGAGCGTTTGGGCTATCCGGCGAATTCGCGTTTACTGGTGATTCATGCCGATGACTTCGGCATGATGCACACGGTCGACCATGCGATTGAGGATGCTTTTGCACATCACTGGGTCACGTCGGCGAGCATTATGGTTCCTTGTCCGTGGTTTCCGGAGGTGGCGCGTTGGGCGAAGAGCCATCCGGAGGCCGATCTCGGCCTTCATTTGACGCTGAATGCGGACTGGACTTCGTACCGGTGGCGTCC
Source organism: Acidobacteriaceae bacterium (assembly GCA_049680085.1). Classification (GTDB taxonomy): domain Bacteria; phylum Acidobacteriota; class Terriglobia; order Terriglobales; family Acidobacteriaceae; genus Silvibacterium. Next base: position 1,175 of record JBAUHD010000172.1, on the reverse strand, counting down.
GGTGTCGGCGCAGCCGCATTCGAGCCTGGTGGATGCGGACGGCTATCTGCCGTTGCTGACCGAAGATGTGGATCGGCAGGCGACGATGCCGGACGTGGAAGCCGAGATGCGGGCGCAGGTGGACAAGGCCCTGGCCGCCGGAATCAAGCCTTCGCATCTGGACAGCCACATGGGGACGCTGTTCAGCACGCCGGCGCTCTTCAAGGTTTATCTCGAACTGGGCCGGCAGTATCACATTCCGCTGTTGCTGAGCCGGGAGCCGAGCGACGCGATGAATCCGCCGCTGCCTGCTGGTTTCAACCTGGAGACCGTGCCTGTCGACAAGGTGTTGCAGATGACTCACGACGTAGGCAAAGACAAGTGGTTGGCGACGTATGAAAAAATGCTCGCGCCGCTGCCGCCGGGGACTTACGAGCTGATTGTGCACCTGGCTTACGACGATGGCGAGATTCAGGCCGCCACGTTCGACCATTCGGATTGGGGAGCGCAGTGGCGGCAGAATGATTTGAATACGGTGAGCAGCCCGGCGTTTCGGGAATTTTTGAAAGACCAGCATTTCATTCTGGTGTCGTGGCGAGACCTCGACCGGTCGATTCCGGCGTCGGCGAAGTAGGCACGGGAGCGTGGCGGGAGTCCCATGGCGCTCATGTAGACTGAGAGTCATTTCCGGGGGGTGAGCGTGTTCGAACGACAGAAGCGCCGGCTGGTTGGTTTGTTTGGCTCAGCCGCGCAGACCGCGCCGAATCCGAATCGCAGGACAGTAGCCGAGTGGCTTGGATATCCCGCCGATGCGCGGCTGCTGGTGATCCATTCCGATGATTTCGGGATGAATCGCTCGGTAAACCGGGCCATTGCGCAGGCGCTGGAGCAGGGGTGGATCAACTCCGCCAGCATCATGGTGCCGTGTCCGGGGTTTGCAGAGGCCGCGCTGTGGGCCAAGGCGCATCCGGAATCCGACCTGGGCATCCACCTGACCTTGAATGCAGAGTGGACTGCGTACCGCTGGGGTCCGGTGTCGGACCAGCCCGCGGGTTCGAAGTTGCGGGATGCGGAAGGGTATCTCCCGAAGGACAAGAAATATGTGCGGCAGGCGGACCCGCGGGATGTGGAAGCCGAAGTGCGGGCACAGGTGGAGCGGGCACTGGCGGCGGGGGTGAAGCCCTCGCATCTCGACA
>JBAUHD010000171.1:0-3415 GCA_049680085.1 Acidobacteriaceae bacterium | reverse complement strand
CCTGAGGCGTGAGGTTGTTCTTGCCCGCGAGCCATTTCCAGATGCGCTCGTTACGGTAAGGGTCGGCCCATTGATCGCTGATGGCGTAGAGATAGTTGTCTGGAGTCATGCGCGCGTTGGCGGTGGCCAGGATTCCGTTGACGGGATCGAGCGTGGAGGGGAGCTGATCGAAAGGGATATAGCCCTGCCACTCGTGGTTCGTGCCGGTGATGGGAACATCGGCGATGCCGTTAGGTCGATTGGGAATTTGCCCCGCAGCCTGATAGCCGATGTGGCCTTGATCATCGGAATAGACGGCGTTGAGCGAGGGGCCCCACCAGCGGCTCATGGCGTTGCGGAAGTCGCTCCAATTGGAGGCGGTGTCGAGGGCGAAGAGCGAGAGACTGTTTTGCGGAACATCGTAGACGCTCCAGCGCAGCGTGATGGTTCGCTTCTCATGCGGGATGAGCGGGGTGACGATGGGGCCGTGGCCGGTGCGAGCGACATCGAGGGTCACGTCGCGGCCAAAGCGGACCCTGATGGTTTCGCGCTGATGCTCGATGGGCTGCCATGTTTCCTTGTGGGAGCCGTTCAGGGCGCGATAGTCGCCATGGCCGTTGGTCTGCTCGACGTAGAGGTCCTGCATGTTGGCATACATGGCGGTGAATCCCCAGGCGATGTGGTCGTTGTGGCCGGCGACGATGTAGGGAACTCCGGCGATGGTGACGCCGGTGGCGTGAAAGCCGGGAGCGGAGAGTCCGGCCTCGTACCAGATGTTGGGAATCTGGTGGGCGAGATGCATGTCGTTCGAGAGGATGGGCTGGCCGGAGGCGGTGTGCGCGCCGGAGACGACCCACTCGTTGGAGCCAGGCGTGCAGCCCCGGCAATTGTTGTGAGCGGGCTCGACCAACTCGCGGAGATCGAGCAGGTCGTGAACGGAGGGGCCGCGGACGGAAGGACCGTGCAGCAGGGCCTGGGTGGAGTCGAGCGGAACGTCCTGAATGTAGGCATTGGGCTGGCTGAGGTCGGGAATAATCTGCGTCGGCGGATGGTCGCGCCATGAGCCCACGGGATAGAGCGACGCGGCCAGCGTGGGGCCGAGGCGCGCGACCACGCGCTCGCGGTCGAGCCGGTTGTCCCAGGTCTGGTCCATCATCTGCACCATGCCCATCATGATGGCGGCGGAGTCGGCGGGCTGCCAGGGCGCGGGCTTGTACATGAGCAGGCGGAAGGGAGCCGGGAGATCATCCTCGTGCGCGTCGATGTAGGCGTTGACGCCGTGGGCGTAGTCGTCGAAGTAGCGGCGGTCGGCGTCGCTCAGGTTGGCGACCATGCGTTCGGCGGTCTCGCGAATGAGCAGCGTGCGCTCCATGCGGTCGTGCTTGACGTAGCCGGGGCCGAGAATTTCCGCCATGTTGCCGGAGGCCATGCGTCGGGCCATGTCCATTTGCCAGAGGCGGTCCTGCGCGGCGACGTAGCCCTGCGCGAGGAAGAGGTCATCGAGGCTGGCGGCCTCGATGTGCGGGACTCCGTGGCGGTCGCGGCGGATGGTGACGGCGGCGGTGAGTCCGGGGAGTTGAAGCTGGCCGTCGAGTTGCGGGAGAGTCGCGCGCATGGCGTGCTTCAGCCAGAGCGTCCCGCCGATGGCGAGAGCGGCGACGGCGATCACCAGCAGAAGGAGAACCGTGACGGAGACGCGCAGGATGGGATGTTTGCGAGGCTCCGCGATTTCGAGGTTTCGTCCGAGAGGCATTCTTGTTCGACGCTACGAAAGTTTGTTCAACATTGTAGGATGGCGGGAATTGCGCGGCTCTCGCGGAAAATTAGGAGCCGAACCGAAGCGAATCGCGGGTCCTTCGACTGCACTCCCTTCGGTCGTTCCGCTCAGGATGACATCGTCGCGTGGGGGTGAGGGCCGCTATTCTTTGACCCGCTTTTTGATTTCGACGTTGAGGCGCTTGATTTTCTGGTTAAGGGTGGAAAGCGGGATGTGGAATTGTTCGGCGGCGTCGGTCTGGTTCCAATTGCAGTGCTCCAGTTTGTCGATGATGATGCGGCGCTCGATGTCTTCGAGGATGTCGAAGAGCGAGGCGTCGGGGTTGTGTTCGAGCAGGCTGGCGGAGTAGTTGCGTCCGGTGAGGTGCCCGGGCAGCAGGTCGGAGCCGATGACGGGGCCGGAGGAGAGGACTACGCCGCGCTCGATGGCGTTTTCCAGTTCTCGGACATTGCCTGGCCAGTCGTAATCGACGAGAGCGCGGAGGGCGTCGTGGGCAAGCGAGCGCGGGGACATTGCGTTTTCCTCGGCGTAATGCTTGAGGAAATGCGCGGCGAGCAGGGGAATGTCTTCGCGGCGGCTGCGCAGTGGCGGCAAATCAATGGAGATGACGTTGAGGCGGTAGTAGAGGTCCTCGCGGAAGTGGCCGTCGCGGACGGCCTGGCGCAGATCAACGTGGGTGGCCGCGATGATGCGAACATCGACCTGAATCTCCTGCACGCCGCCCAACTGCATGAAGCGCTTGTCCTGGAGCACGCGCAGAATTTTTGCCTGGGTGTCCATGCCCATGTTGCCAATTTCGTCGAGGAACAGCGTGCCGCCGTTGGCAACCTCGAAGAGTCCTTTTTTAGAGGCGATGGCCGAGGTGAAGGCGCCTTTGACGTGGCCGAAGAGCGTGGATTCGAGCAGGTCCGTCGGCATGGAGCCGGTGTTGACGGCGACGAAAGGCTTGTCCTTACGCGGCGAGCTGGAATGCAGCGCCTTGGCGATCAGTTCCTTGCCGGTTCCGCTTTCGCCTTGAATAAGCACGGTGGAGCGGCTGGGGGCGACCTGCGCCACCAGGTCGAAGATGCGCAGCATGACTTCGCTTTTGCCGATGATGTTGGAGAAGCTATAGCGCTGCTTCATGGCGCGCCGCAGGTGGAGGTTCTCCTCTTCAGCGTGGTAGCGGCCTATAGCGGAGCGGATATCGGCGAGCAGCTTTTCGTTGTCCCAGGGCTTCTGGACAAAATTTTGCGCGCCGGAGCGAATGGCGTCGACGACGTTGTCCACCTTGCCGTAAGCGGTGATCATGATGACAGGCAGCGAGGGGTGCCGCTCGCGGATGAGAGGCAGAATTTCGAGTCCGCTCTTGCCGGGAAGGGCGAGATCGAGCAGAACGAGATCGTAGAAATTATCTTCGATGCGCTCAAGACCAGCCTCGCCGTTGACGGCGGTCTCGATGGTGTAGCCCTCCAGCGCGAGCAGCGTCTCCAGCGATTCGCGGATAGCCGCCTCGTCGTCGATGATGAGAATTCGCTGCGTGTCTCCGGAGTGGATTTGCGAAGCGGGAAGGGCGATAGCAGCCTCAGACATGCGCTGGTTTCCTTAGCATGGGGAATTCGAGATAGAAGGTTGTCCCGGCGCCCATGCTGCTTTCGACATGAATCTTGCCGGCGTGTT
>JBAUHD010000170.1:0-2818 GCA_049680085.1 Acidobacteriaceae bacterium | reverse complement strand
ACAAGTCGATGTGCGCGGGGCGCATACTGGGGGATTTCTTTCCAGATCTGACGGATGAGCGGTTCACGACGTCGTTTGCGCTGTTTCATCAGCGCTATGCGACGAACGTTGCGCCGTCGTGGGACCGGGCGCAGCCGCTGCGGATGCTGGCGCACAATGGCGAGATCAATACAGTGTGGGGCAATCGCGCGCGCATGTCGGCGCGAGCCGCGACATTTCCCGACGATGTGAAGCCGGTGTTTACGCCGGACGGATCGGACTCGACCAGCCTGGATGAGACGGTGGAACTGCTGGCGCGCAGCGGGCGTTCAGTGGCCGAGGCGCTGCGGATACTGATTCCGCCGGCGCACACAATCAAGCCGCGCTCGGCCTTCTTCAAGTACGCGGGGGATTGCGCGGAGCCGTGGGATGGGCCGGCGGCGATTTCTTTCGCGGATGGCTCACTGGTGGGCGCGATTCTTGACCGCAATGGACTGCGGCCCTGCCGGTATTTTGTAACCGAGGATCAGATGGTGGTGCTGGGCTCGGAGGCGGGACTAGTGGACCTTGATCCGGAAAAGATTGTTCACAGCGGACGGCTGGGGCCGGGGCAGATGATTGTGGCCGACCTGAAGAATCATGTTCTGCTTGAGGATGAACAGATTCAGGCGGTGTTTGACGGCGCGGATCCGCTCTATGAAAACCTTTTGGAAGACAGGACGCTTGCCGATGATATTGAGATTCCGGCGATGGACGGGGCGGAGATTCTCCGCCTGCATCATGGCTTTGGCTACACGCGCGAAGAGCTGAACATGATCCTGAAGCCGATGGCCACGGACGGCAAGGACGCGGTGTGGTCGATGGGCGACGACACGCCGCTGGCTCCGCTGGCGCGATCGCCGCGCCCGGTGTACGCCTATTTCCGGCAGCGCTTTGCGCAGGTGACGAATCCACCGATTGATTCACTGCGCGAGAGCTGCGTCATCCAGTTGCATTCGCGGCTGGGGCCGTGGCCGCATATGCTGGACAAGCACGCGCCTCTGCCCGGACTTTCGCTGTCGTCGCCGTTCCTTTCCCTGTCGCAAATGAAGGACCTGCGTGACCGGCATCATGCGATGGCGGTCGATCTGCCGATGGCGGTGCTGGAGTGCGTGTTCAGCCCCGCCGGGAATCTGGCGACGGCGATGGATGAGATTTGCGCCAATGCGATTGAACTGGTGCGGGGCGGAGCGGCGATTTTGCTGCTGACGGACCGCGGCGCGAGCGAGCAGATGCTTCCCATCCCGATGGCACTGGCGACGGGCGCGGTGCATCACGCGCTGATTCGCGCCGGGGAGCGGACCCGCATGGGTCTGGCGGTGGAAGCGGGAGATTGCCGCGACCTGCACCATGTGGCGGTGCTGCTGGGCATGGGCGCCGGGGCGGTCTGCCCGTGGCTGATGCTGGAGACGGCGCGCAACATCAATCCGGAAAAGGGCGAAGCGAACCTGCTGCACGCGCTTGATCTGGGGTTGGCGAAGATCATCTCGAAGATGGGCATTTCGGTGGTGAACAGCTACCGGTGCGCCCAGCTTTTCGATTCTCTGGGATTGAGCCGGGAGGTGGTGGACCGCTGCTTTGAGGGAGTTCCCGCGCCGCTGGGCGGGGTGGGGTTCGTGGAACTGGACGCGCAACTGCGGCGGACATGGCTTCCGGAAGAAAACGGCGAGACCGCTGGAGATGCGCCGGTGGTTCCGGTGACAACGGCGGTGAAGGACCTTCCGGATTATGGATGGGTGCGCTTCCGCAAGGGGGACATCTCGGAGCCGCATTCGTGGCAGCCGTCGACGGTTCGCTCGCTACAGACGGTGACGGGCACCGCGCACAACAAGCCGGCGGTCGTCGAGCCGGCGGCGGCGTGGGCGGCGTTCGCAACGCAGGCGGTGGAAAAAGAACCGGCGGTGCTGCGTGATCTGCTGGAAGTTCGTCCGGCGGGGGCGCCCCTGGCGATTGAGCAGGTGGAAGCTCCTTCCCATATGTACCGGCGGTTCATCGCGAGCGCGATGTCGCTGGGGTCGCTGAGCCCGGAGGCGCACCAGACGATTACGGCGGCGATGAACCTGCTGGGCGCGCGGTCGAACACGGGCGAGGGCGGGGAAGACCCGGCGGTGTATCAGCCGGACGTGAACATTGACCTGGTGGGACGGCCTACGCCTTCGTATCTGCTGAACAACAAAATTAAGCAGGTGGCTTCGGGACGGTTTGGCGTGACGGCGGAGTACCTGATGCACGCCGAGGAAATTGAGATCAAGATTGCGCAAGGCTCCAAGCCCGGCGAAGGCGGCCAGTTGCCGAGCCACAAGGTGACGGAGTTGATTGCGCGGCTGCGCCATGCGCAGATGGGCGTGCAGCTTATCAGCCCGCCGCCGCACCACGATATTTACTCCATCGAAGACCTGGCGCAACTTATCTATGATCTGAAGCGCGTGAATCCGAAGGCCGCCGTCGGGGTCAAGCTGGTTTCCGAGTGCGGCGTGGGCACGGTTGCGGCGGGCGTGGCGAAGGCTTACGCCGACTACATCGTGATTGCCGGGAACAACGGCGGGACGGGCGCGTCGCCGTTGTCGAGCATCAAGTACGCGGGGAATCCGTGGGAGCTTGGATTAGCCGAAGCGCAGCAGGTGCTGCTGGCAAACGGGCTTCGCGGGCGGGTTCGCCTGCGCTGCGATGGTGGATTGCGCACGGCGCGGGACATTCTGGTTGCCGCGCTGCTCGGCGCCGATGAGTATGCGATGGGAACCGCCGTGCTGGTGGCCATTGGTTGCGACATGGCGCGGCAATGCCACCTGAATACGTGTCC
>JBAUHD010000169.1:0-4748 GCA_049680085.1 Acidobacteriaceae bacterium | reverse complement strand
GACTCCAGCGCCATCTGCTTCGATACATCGCGGTCGCGGGCCGTATTCCATGGCTCAGGCGAGTCTTTGATGGAGGAGTACTGAACCATGCTCGCCGGATCGAGCAGCCCCAGCTTCAGCGTGACGCGAAACTTGGGCCGCAGCAGCGCGTCGAGGTCGGCTTCGGTAATCTGGCCCTCCTTCAGCGCGGCTTCTGTTTCGGGCTTGTACTTGTCGAGGAACTGGTTGATTCCCGCCTTGATGCACGCAACCACGGCCTGCTGCTGGGTCGGGAAGTGCTTGAATTTCGTGACCAGGTTTGTAACCGCGCCGCCGTCGCTGGAAATTACGTCCACGCCCCATTTGTCGATGAGAAGGTTGCGCAGGATGGGATTGATGGCCATGGGCGTGCCGTTCCATGCGTTGTAGGAGGCCATCACACCCTTGCCTCCGCCTTGAAGAAAGCCCATGCGGAAGGGAACGGTGTAATACTCCCAGAAGTTGCGCGGGGCGAAGACGGCATTGAACTTGTTGCGACCCTCCTCCTCGCTGTAGCCCATGAAATGCTTCATGAGCGAAGCCGCCTGCCAGTACTTCGGGTTGTTTCCCTGAAGGCCGTGAATGAAGGCCACGCCCATGGTCCCGTCAAAGAATGGGTCCTCGCCGTAGACCTCTTCCAGCCGTCCCCAGCGCGGGTCGCGGGCAAGATTCATCTGCGGACCCCACAGCATCAGGATCTGCCGGTTGTACTTTTTCGTCTGCGTGATGAAGCGCGCTTCGTAGCCTTCGACCGCGGCGGCCTTCTCGACCAGCGCCGGGTCCCAGGTCGCCCCCATGCCCGGCGGCTGCGGGAACTGCGTGGTAGTGATGGCGCTCTCGTGGCGGCGCTCGTCGCCGCGCTGCACCACTCCGTGAATCCCCTCAGACCCTCCGTAGCTGGGAATGCCGAGCCGGGGCACGCCGGTGTTGGTGCCGAGGCAGTCGATCTTCTCCTCACTCGTCATCAGGGAGAGAATGTTGTCAATCCGCTTTTCCGGGGAAAGATTGGGATTCTGGAATGGGTATTTGTACGGCGGCGTCTGGGGCGACTGAGACTCCTGCGCGAAAGAGGGCACAAGGCCGCAAAATGCGAGGGCAAAAAACACGGTAAGGCATCGCTTCAACAAACCAAAAACCTCCAGCCTGGAAATGGGTTCTGAGCATCGCAGAGCGTGGGTCCGGAAACAGCGCCCATCCTACCATGAAGTAAATCGTCAAAGTAGCCTTCGTCCCACTGAACTCCTACCCTAATCAGCCTCGCCTCCAGAAAGCTGGCCCACTCTACTTGCCTTGCTTTGACGATGTTCCCCACTCAAGCAAAAGCGCTTGAGTGGGCCACCCTTTCAGTCCTTTACAATCGAAATTGATATGTCCACGAGCAGAAACAGCGATCCAGCCGCCGCAACGGCCCCGGCGGAGACAACTTCGGCCCACGAGGTTCGCTATACTCCGTCTGAAATCGAGCCTCGCTGGGGCGAGCGCTGGGCCGCGCAGGCCGATCTTTACGGCACCGATCCGCAAACGAGCGGGAAGCCGAAATACTACGTGCTGGAAATGCTGCCCTATCCATCGGGCCAACTCCACATGGGGCACGTGCGCAACTACTCCATTGGTGACGCGCTGGCGCGCTACATGTGGATGCGGGGATACAACGTGCTGCATCCGATGGGCTGGGACGCCTTCGGCCTGCCCGCGGAGAACGCCGCGCTCAAGAACAACACGCCGCCCCGCGAGTGGACTCTGCAAAACATTGCCGCGATGAAGCGGCAGATGACGCGCCTCGGCCTCGCCTACGACTGGCGCAACGAAGTCACCACCTGCCTGCCCGAGTACTACCGTTGGACCCAGTGGTTCTTCATCCGCATGTTCGAGCGCGGGCTGGCTTATCGCAAAAAGAGCAAGGTGAACTGGTGCCCCGAATGCGCGACGGTGCTGGCCAACGAACAGGTGATCGACGGCCGCTGCTGGCGGCATGAAGACACACTCGTGGAACAGCGCGACCTGGAGCAGTGGTTTCTACGCATCACCAACTACGCGCAGGAACTGCTCGATGACCTGAGCAAGCTCGACGGCTGGCCGGAAAAAGTCCGCACCATGCAGCGCAACTGGATTGGCCGCAGCGAAGGCGCGGAGGTGGAGTTCGCCGTTGCATCCGTAACGGAGGAGCGCGCGGAAACCGCGAGAGAAAGGATCGAAGGCCGGATTCAGGATGCTCTGGATCTGTCGCAAGCGGGAACACGGGTCCTGCCGCCTTCCGAAGCGGTTCGGCTCACGGAAGAAAAGGTTGCGGTCTTCACGACCCGCATCGACACCATCTTCGGCGCGACCAGCATTCAGCTTGCGCCGGAGCATCCGCTGGTGAAGGAGTTTGCGGCGGCAAAGCCAAAGCTCGCCGATGAAGTCGCCGCATTGTTGGAGCAGCAGAAGCAGGCACGCGAGGCCGGCGACGTAGGCGCGATTGAGAAGCACGGCGTCTTCACCGGGCACTACGCGGTCAACCCGTTCAACAACGAGCGGCTGCCCATTTGGGTGGCGAACTACATCCTGCTCGACTACGGAACGGGCGCCATCATGTCGGTTCCCGCGCACGACGAGCGCGATTACGAGTTTGCCCAGAAATATGGGCTGGAGATTCGGATTGTCGTGCTTCCCCGCCGTGCCGCCGATGCGACGGAAGAACCGGTCCTTCCCTACACTGCCGAAGGCAGCCTGCTGATCAACTCCGGCCAGTTCAACACGCTGAGCAATGAAGAAGCGCAGGAAAAGATGGCGGCGTTTGCCGAGGAAAACGGATTCGGCAAGGCCACGGTGACGTATCGGCTAAAAGATTGGGGCATCAGCCGCCAGCGCTACTGGGGCACGCCCATTCCGATGCTGTATTGCGAGAAGGACGGCATTGTTGCGGTTCCCGACGAGCAGTTGCCGGTGCTGCTGCCGGAGAATGTGGAGATCACGCAGCAGGGCGGCTCGCCGTTGGGGCGCCTGCCGGAATTCGTGAACGCGACTTGCCCAAAGTGCGGCGGCCCGGCGCGGCGCGAGACAGACACGATGGACACCTTCGTCGATTCGTCGTGGTACTTCTACCGCTACACCAGCGCGCAGGACGACAAAGCCCCGTTTGACAGCGCGACCGCGGCCTACTGGTTCCCCATTGACCAGTACATTGGCGGCGTGGAGCACGCCATACTGCACCTCATCTACTCGCGCTTTTGGACCAAGGTGATGCGCGACCTCGGCCTTGTGAAAAATGGCGAGCCCGTGGAGCGGCTGTTCACGCAGGGCATGGTCATCAAGAACGGCGCGAAAATGTCGAAGTCGAAGGGCAATGTTGTCTCGCCGGACGACATGATTGCGCGCTACGGAGCCGACGCGACGCGGGCCTACGCGCTCTTTGCCGCCCCGCCGGAGCGCGACCTCGACTGGCAGGAGGACGGCGTTGCCGGAGTCAGCCGTTTCCTGGGGCGCGTCTATCGCTTCGTCATGCGGCACGCGAAGCAGTCGAACGGCGCGACCGAATCAACGACCGCTTCGCAGGCGCTCCAGCGCAAGCTCCACCAGACCATCCGCAAGATCACCGAGGACTTCGGCGGGCGCTGGCACTTCAACACCTGCATCGCCGCCATCATGGAGTTGGTCAACGAGCTGACCGCCGCCGAGGCGGCCATTGCGGCGGGCGAGGTTCCGGACGATGTGCTGGCGGCGACGTTGCGCGATCTGGTTCTGCTTCTGGCCCCGTTTGCGCCGTATCTGGCGGCTGAACTGTGGGAGCAGATTGGCGGCGAGGATAACCTGCTGCGCGCTCCGTGGCCCAAGTTTGACGAGGCGCTCGCGCACGAGGACGAGATTGAGATTCCGGTGCAGATCAACGGGCGGCTGCGCACAGTGGTTCGCGTAGCGGCGGGAGCCAGTCAGGACACGCTGCGCGAGGCCGCGCTGGCCCACGACAAGATTCAGGCGGGAACGGCGGGGAAACAGATCGTGAAGATCATCCTCGTTCCCGGCAAGCTCGTCAACTTAGTGGTGAAGTAACCAATGCCGGTTCGCGGTACGCAATCGTTTCTGAAGATCGTGGGAAGCTGCTGGCGGCGGCCTTCGCTGCTGGGGCTGGAGCTTCTGTGGCGCTGGGTCTTCGGCATTCCACTGGCAGCGGTGCTGGCCTGGCAAGGCTGGCGCATTTTCTCCGCCGCAGCCCCGCAACTGGCGGCCACCGGAGTCGGGAACGCCTCGCTGGTTTACCCGATGCAGTCGGCGGTCTCGCTCGCGAATGTTTACTCGATTCTGGCTCCTCCGATCATGCATCTGCTGGCGTGGCTCATTCCAGCGGCGGTGGTCGCGTGGGCGCTGGCTTCTGGAATCGGGCGCAGCGCGGTTCTCCGCCGTTATGATCCATCGCTGCCGCGCCGATGGGGCGCGCTGATCGCGCTGCAACTGCTGCGGGTGGTCCTCTATGGCGGAAGCATCTGGTTCTGGTTCGCGGCGATGCAATGGTCGGCACGGGTCACGCTCTGGGGCGGCGAGGAAAACGTGGCCGGCTACTGCGCACTCGTCATCTGCATTTCCCTCGGAATCTTTACGCTGTGGGCGCTGGCAAGCTGGGTCTCGCTGATTGCTCCCGTGCTGGCGCTGGTCGAACGGCGCGACGTCGCGTCAAGCCTGGTGCGCAGCTTCCGGCTCGGGCCGCTTACCGGCAAGCTCATCGAGATCAACCTCATTATGGGCATCATCAAGCT
>JBAUHD010000168.1:0-37615 GCA_049680085.1 Acidobacteriaceae bacterium | reverse complement strand
CGAGCATCGCGAGCACGCGGTTCCGGCGCATCAAGGAAGTGGTGGTGCTGAAGACGCTGGGCGCGACGCGGGCGCGGATTGCGCAGGTGTTCAGCGTGGAGTTCGCGGTGCTGGGGCTGCTGGCCGGTGTGGTGGGCGCGGTGTTTGCGAACCTGCTGGCTCGGGTTTTGCTCGACCGGATGAAGGTCCCGTATCACCTTGATCTTTGGAGCGCGGCGGTCGCGGTTGTGGCGACGGCGGTGCTTGCAGTGCTGACCGGATGGGGTGCAAGTTACCGGATTCTGGGGCAGAAGCCGCTGGAGGTTTTAAGGGAAGAGTGACTCACCGCCGTTGACCCACTGGCCACATGGCGGTACAATTTGGTCAGGTGGCTAGCATGTCGATTGCGGAAATTGCCGAGGTTCTGGGAGGCAAAGGCACCTTTCATCACGCTGTGGACGACTACGAGGACTTGGCCGCGTCCATCCGGGGCGGTCTGCCGTCGAAGGTCATCACGGTGCTCTCCGAACAGTTGGCCTTGCATCGGACGGATGTCGCCAGCCGCCTCGGCATTCCCCAGCGCACGCTGACGCGAAGGCTGTCGCGGCACTCGAAGCTGACCGCGGCGGAGTCGGATCGCGCCGCGCGCATGGCGCGGATCATCGCCCTGGCCACGGAAGTTCTTGGAGACCGGGACAAGTCTTCGTCCTGGCTGCGAACACCCAACCGCGCCCTGCATGGCAATGTCCCCCTCGATGAGATTGAGACCGACCCGGGCTACCGGTCCGTAGAGGAGATTTTGTATTCCATCGGATATGGAATGTATAGCTGATGCGTGTGTGGCGGCTGTGCGGAGCCCGGTTTTCGGAAGCGGCTTTTTCCGGCCAGGGTGGTCTTTATGCCGCCCGCCGGTGGAACGAAAAGGGTCATCCCATCGTCTACGCGGCTACTTCCCGGGCGCTCGCGGCGATTGAGTATTTTGTCAATCTTGAGCCTCACCAGGCGCCGGGAGACCTGCTGATGGCTGAGGCCGACCTGCCGGACTCGCTGGTCCTCAAACTCGATATGGCGAAACTTCCGGAAGATTGGTTCACTCTGAACAACCGGGAATGCCGCAGGCTTGGTACGGAATGGCTGAAAAGCCGCCGTTCGGCAGCGCTTGCTGTGCCTTCTGTGCCGATACGAGGGGACTGGAACGTGATCCTGAATCCCGCGCACCCGGATTTCGGCCGGATCGCGCGAATCGCGGTGACTCCGTTCTTCTACGATATCCGCATGTTCCGGAGATAGGCCTGAGCAGGCTGGCATCAAGTTGGGAAACCCCCAATGGGTTGTGGATTTGGCACGCCGGGCCGCTATCGGTGCGAATTCCGCGAGCGCGGGTTTTGGCCGGAATGCTCGATTGCCGGTACGGCCCCGGAGAAGCCTTGAAAAAAGGGGGGAAAACGGGATATAAGCAGTAGGCTGGCCTTGGTTTTGATTTTCAGAAGTCAAAAGAGAGTAGGGAACACCTATGCGGGTTCTGTCTGCGTGCGGGAGCGAGTTGCGGGAAGTGATGGATATCCGGCAGGCTGCGGATTATCTGGGAATCAGCGCCGATACGCTGTACCGGTATGCCTCGGAGGCGTTTATCCCGGCGTTCAAGCTGGGGAACCGGTGGCGGTTTCGGCGGTCGCGGCTGGATGAGTGGATGGACCGGCAGTCTGGAATTGTGGAACAGCCGGCGCCGAAGCTGGTGCGCGAGAGGAAAAAGCCGGTGCGGGCGGTGCGGGCGGTTCGGGGTCCGTCGGCCAAGGCTTCGTAAGACGGCCGCGAGCCATTCGGGAGCTTTCCAACTATATTGATTCCATGAGCGTGTCGGCTGATCCGACCCTGGTTCCTCAGACTTCGCTGGGGAGCCGCGCGGGGCGTTTGGTTTGGGGGATGGTCTGGGCGCTGCTGTACCGGCCGTCGCCGCGGCCCTGCCATGCGTGGCGGGCAATGCTGCTGCGGGCTTTTGGGGCGAAGGCGGGCGCGCACTGCCATTTTTATCCGGGGTCGAAGGTGTGGGCTCCGTGGAACCTGCGCTGCGAGGACCGCGTGACGCTGGCCGATGGCGCGGAGGTTTATAACCCCTCCCCGATTGATTTTGGCTCGCACGCGATTGTTTCGCAGGGCGCATACGTGTGCGGGGCGACGCATCTTTATAACGAGCTGGAGTTCCGGATGGTGTCGTACCCGATGAGAATTGGGGCGTATGCGTGGATTTGCGCGCGGGCGATTGTGGGTCCGGGCGTGAATGTGGGCGAGGGCGCGGTGCTCGGGCTGGGGTCGGTGGCGACGAAGGATTTAGAGGCGTTCGGGGTTTATGTGGGGTCTCCGGCGAAGAAGGTGAAGGAGCGCGAGCGCACGGCGGTGGGCGTGAAAGAAAAGGCAGGTCCTTCGACTGCGTTTGGCGCGAAGAACGCGCCAAACTTCGCTCAGGATGACAATTGAACTGAATGACGTGAGCAGTGACTGCGCAGTGCGTGCGACGCGGTTCATTTGAGACAATCTCGTAAGGGAAGATTTTTGATGAGTGATGGAGATCGTTTGCGTGCGGTGCGTGCCGCCTTGGAGCAGGAAAACGTTTCATCCCTGCTGGTGACACACCTTCCGGATGTGCGCTGGGCTTGCGGGTTCAGCGGCTCGAATGCGGCGCTGGCGGTGACGGCGAAAACGGCGGTTCTGTTCACCGATGGGCGGTACACCGTACAGGCGAAGCAGGAAACGCGCGGGGCTCGCGTGATCATCGCGAAAAAGTCCGCGCTGAAGGAAGCGTGCGCGCTGCTGGAGTCGCTGGCCAAACGGGCCGGCTACGATCCCGAGCATACGACGGTGGCGGCGCTGGAGATGATGCGGTCGGCGGTGAGCGGGAAAGTCCGGCGGAGCTTTTTCACGGCGCTGAAGCGGCCGCTGGTTTCTGAACTGCGCATGGTGAAGGACGCGGACGAGCTGCGGTTGATGGAGAAGGCGGCGGCGATGGGAGATCGCGTCTTCAATGGTCTGCTGCCGCATATTGCGAGTGGCATGGCGGAGACGGAGATTGCGGCGCGGCTGGAGTTTCTGGCTCGGGGGATGGGCGCGGAGGGCATGTCGTTTGACACGATTGTGGCTTCGGGCGAGCGCTCGGCCATGCCCCATGGAAAAGCGTCGGCGCGCAAGGTGGCGCGCAACGGGTTCATTACTCTGGACTTCGGTGTTATCCTCAAAGGTTATTGCAGCGATATGACGCGCACGGTTTGCGTAGGCAAACTGAGCGGAGAACAACGCGCCGCGTATGAGGCGGTGCTGGAGGCGCAGCAGGCGGGCGTGGCGGCGGTGAAGCCGGGCACGACCTGCGCGGAAGTGGACGAGGCGGCGCGCGCGGTGTTGCGCAAGGCGGGTCTGGCCCGGTACTTTACACATTCAACCGGCCATGGCGTGGGGCTTGAGATTCATGAGGCTCCACGGCTGGCGGCAGGGCAAACGCTGGAACTGAAGCCGGGGATGGTGGTCACGGTTGAACCTGGAGTGTATCTGGCGGGGAAGTTTGGAATTCGCATCGAAGATATGGTCGCGGTGACGCAGCGCGGGAACAAGGTGCTGACGAAGGCGGCCAAGGCATTGATTGAACTGTGACGCCATGCGGGGCATGAGTTGACAGAAACGAAACGCGACAGGCAGGCAAAGACGCGAGTGATGAAACCGGAAGACACACAAGAGCTGAAGGAACTGATTGAGTTCCTGAAGGAAAACAACATAGGCGAGTTTGATCTGGAGCGGGGCGACCTGAAGGTGCGGATCAAGTTCGCCGCGAAGCCGGGCGCGGAGGCGAGCAATTTCGACCTGGCACAGATGGCGCGGCTGCTTGCGGCCCAGCAGCATGGCCCGGCTCCGGCGGTACTGCCTGAGGTGTTCGCGGCGACGCAGGCGACTCCTCCCACTCAAGCAGCCCCCGCGGCTCCGGCGGGCGAGGCGGAGGACGCTTCGCTGCATATCGTGAAGTCGCCAATTGTGGGGACGTTCTATGAGTCGCCCTCGCCGGGGTCTCCGGCGTTTGTGAAGATTGGGGACCAGGTGGAGAACGGGCAAACGCTCTGCATTGTGGAAGCGATGAAGTTGATGAACGAGATTGAAAGCGATGTCGCGGGTGAGATCGTGAAGCGCTTTGTCCAGGGCGGGCAGCCGGTGGAATACGGCCAGCCGCTGTTTTCCGTGCGTCCCCGATAGCAATTTCCGGTTACGAGTCCGAGAGAGATATGTTTCATAAAGTATTGATCGCCAATCGAGGCGAGATTGCGCTGCGGGTGATTTGCGCCTGCAAAGAGATGGGGATTCGCACCGTCGCTGTGTACAGCGAGGCGGACCGGCACTCGCTGCACGTCAGGTTTGCGGACGAGGCCATCTGCATCGGGCCTCCGCGCTCGTCGGAGAGCTATCTGAACGTTCCGGCGGTGATCAGCGCGGCGGAAATCGCGGACGTGGACGCGATTCATCCGGGCTACGGGCTGTTGAGCGAGAACGCGAACTTCGCCGAGGTGTGCCGCGCGTCGAACATCAAGTTCATTGGGCCGCCGCCGGAGGTGACGCGGCTGATGGGCGAGAAGGAAAAAGCCCGGCAGGCGATGAAGCACGCGAAGGTGCCGATTCTGCCGGGGTCCGACGGCGTGCTCCAGAACGAAGGCGAGGCGCTGGAGTGGGCGCGTTCGGTCGGCTACCCCGTAATTTTGAAGGCTTCGGCGGGCGGCGGCGGGCGCGGGATGCGCGTGATCCGAGCGGCGGCGGAGCTTCCTGCGCTGTTCCAGGCGGCGCACACGGAGGCGGTGAACGCCTTCGGCAACGGCGACCTGTACATGGAAAAATTTATCGAGCGGCCGCGGCACATTGAGTTTCAGGTGCTGGCCGATGAGCACGGGACCGTGATGTCGCTGGGCGAGCGGGAGTGCTCGATTCAGCGGCGGCACCAGAAGCTGATTGAAGAGGCTCCGTCGCTGATGGTCACGCCGAAGCTACGCGAGGAGATAGGCAAAACGCTGAAGAAGTCGCTGGAAAATGTGGGCTACCAGAACGCGGGGACGGTCGAGTTCCTCATGGATGAGGACGGCAAGCTCTACTTCATCGAGATGAACACGCGGATTCAGGTGGAGCATCCGGTGACGGAGTTTGTGACGGGCATCGACCTGGTGAAGGCGCAGCTCAGGATCGCGTGCGGAGAAAAGCTGTCGTCGATTGTGCCCGATCATGTGCCCATCCGGGGACACGCGATTGAGTGCCGCATTAATGCGGAGCATCCGGAGAAGTTCACGCCGTCGGCGGGCAAAATCACGGCCTTCAACGTGCCCGGCGGCAACGGCATCCGGGTGGACACGGCCCAGTACGCCGAGGGGGTTGTCCCTCCGTACTACGACTCGCTCATCGCCAAGCTCATCACCCACGGCCACGACCGCGAAGAGGCCATGGCGCGGATGCGGCGCGCGCTGGGGATGTTTGTGGTGCAGGGAATTCATACGACGATTCCGCTGCACGCGAAGATTTTTGAGGATGAGGAGTTTCGCGCGGGGCAGTTCGATACGAAATTCATGGAGCGGTTTTTTGAGCGGCAGAAGAGCGCTCAGTAGCATCTGGAGCGGTCACCGCCGGCATTAACTTGCGGCTTCATGGATCAGGCGGCGCGTCGCATGGCCTGGGGGGCGAAGCGGCGCAGCATTCCGTCGAAGGTGGAAGGGTCCACGGCCTGATACTCGCTGCAGCTTCCGAGCGCGCGCCTTCGGGTGGCGGCGAAAATCAATAGAATTTTGTGGCCGTGGCGAAGTTTTTGTCGCAACTCCTCTTCGTCTCCGGGAAAGAAATACGAAGGACCCCAGAAGCTTTTTCGCGTGACAATGCACCATGTGGACCGGGAACCGGTTTGCCCCAGCAGCAAGCGGGCGCAGTTCTGGCCCTCGGCAATTGCGCGGTCGGCGGCAAAGAACTGGTCCATCATTGCAGGCTCCTGCTGAGTTCTTCGGCAGATTGGGCGAATTCGCCAGCCGTGTCATGTGATGCGGCAACATTTTTCCCGCGCGCGGGAGAATTCCGGTAAAAATGAGGCATGGCGAGCGGCGGATTAAACGGCATGAAGGTCCTGGCGCTGGAGACGCGGCGCGCGGCGGAGATCGCCAAGCTGATCCGCTCCAACGGCGGCGAGCCCACAGTGGTCAGCGCCATGCGCGAGGTTCCGCTTGAGTCGAACCACGAGGCGCTGGCATTTGCCGAGCGCCTGCTGCGCGGCGAGTTCGACCTGGTGATTTTTACCACCGGCGTGGGCGTTCGCCGGCTGATGGAAATTGCGGAGTCGCGCTACGACCGCGCCGAAATCATCGACGCACTGCGGCGCATCAAACTGGCGGCACGCGGACCCAAGTCGTCCGCGGCGATTCGCGAACTGGGGCTTTCAGTCGCCGTGACCGCTGCCGAGCCCTGCACCTGGCGCGAGATCATGGCCTCGCTTGAAGGCGCTTTTGGTTCCGCGCTGAAGGGCATGCGCGTCGCCGTGCAGGAGTATGGAACGCCGAATCCCGAACTGCTGAACGCGCTGGCCGGGCATGGTGCGGAGGCGACGAGGGTTCCCGTTTATCACTGGGCGCTGCCGGAGAACCTTGAGCCGCTGCGCGACGCGGTGCGCGGTATCGTCGACACGAGGTTCGATGTCATTGTGTTTTTGACCGCTGTTCAGATCATTCATCTGTTCAAGGTTGCGGAGGGGATGGAAGCGAGTTCGGAATTGCGTGCAGGCCTGAGCCGCATGGTGGTGCTCTCCATCGGGCCCAGCACGTCGGAGGAACTGGCGCGGCACGGCATCCATCCTGACCTTGAGCCGCCGCACCCCAAAATGGGCTTCCTGATGAACGAGGCCGCCGCGCGAGCCGCTGCATTGCTGGAGCAAAAGCGCCGCGCCCTCAGCAGCTGAAGCGCCTCATCAGTTTCTCCGCAAACCAGGCGTTGGGGCCATCACCGGCGTGAGCAGCGCCGCTTTGGGGATTCGCGTTCTTTGGGTGATGGAGCCAAGCATTCCCGGCCACAGGCGCGCGCCGCGCGCAAGCGAAGGAACGCCAATCATCAACCGCGAAATCAAAGTCGCCGCCTGCAGCGGGCGTCGCAATTGCGCGGCAAGATGCGGCTGAAAGTCGTTCGCTCCCCGCCCATCAAGAAAATACGAAGCCGCCAGAAATGCGCTGTGCAGCGCGATGGAAATGCCGTCGCCGGAGAAGGAGGGAATCACCGCCGCCTGGTCGCCAAGCCTCCACAGACCCTCCGGCGCCGCGGATCGTAAATGCCCATAGGGAATCGACGAGAGGGCGAGCGGTTTCTCCAGCAGAGCGGTGGCGCCCTGGAGAGAATCGGCGAGGCAGGGCGACGAGGACTGGATGTGGTCGAGAAGATTCGGCCATCGCGAGCCGAGCCGCTGGAACACGGACTGCTGCGCCAGCAGGCACAGGTTCAGGGTTCCATTCGGCAAAAGCAGCAGGCCCGCATAGCCTCCGGGGAACAGGACCAGTTCCACGCGGTCGGCGATTGCCGATTCCTTCCCATGCGCCAGTCGAAAGTACATTTTGAAAGCGATCAGGCCGGGCTGTTTCCCGGCGGGACGCGGCCATCCGTGCAGGTCATGTTTTCCGGTGGCGAGAAACGCGGACCTGGCGCGCCGCTCTTCGCCGTTCGCCAGCCGCGCCACCCATTCGCCGTGCTCGCGGCGCAGTGCTTCGACCCGCGCTCCTCGCGTCACCTTCGCGCCGGCGTTGCGCGCGGCGTTCAGCAACGCCTCATCCAGAATGCGCCGGGTCAGCGACATTCCCGTAAAGGGAAGCGCGCATTCGCCGAGCCGCCGGCTCCCAGCGAGTCGAATGTTGTGAATGGACGTTGCGCCGAGCGCGTCGGGATCAACGTCGAGCGTGCGGAGATAACGAATGGCTTCGCCGCTGAGAAACTCTCCGCACAGCCCGTCATGCGCGGTGGAAGTTTTCTCGATCACCTCGACGGAACGGCCGCCCCTGGCCAGCAAAGTTGCCAGCGATGCGCCCGCGGGGCCTCCGCCGACAACCAGGGCGTCGATCATTTCACCCTCGCGACACAAAGCCGCGCCGGGCGAATTTCGCGAATCTGAACATCGCCGCTGCGCAAACCGGCGGCGGCGCAATAGCGCTCCCAGTCCTCGCGCAGAAAGCTCCTGCGAATGGAAATCGGTCCGTCATGGCGCACAAAGCGATGCCAGCGCATGATCCATGCCAGCGCGCTGAAACCATAGTACGGCGCGCGCGTCCGGTGCAGGTCGTTGATGAACCATCCGCGCTGGGCGACGCTCTCCATCCAGAGGATGAAGTTCACAATTTCCGAATCCCGCAGATGATGGGTAAAGAGCGAGCTGAGGACCAGGCTGATGGATACCGGGGGCCGATAGGAGAAGGCGTCTCCTGTGATCCATTCAATGGAGCTGCCGCGGTTCGTAAACTCACGCGCGGCGCGGGCGGCATAGGGATTCAGGTCGATGCCCGTAAGGCGAACCGGCACGCCGCGCTCCCGGCTCCACCGCTCAATCCGGCGCAGCATATCGCCTCCACCGCAGCCCACGTCGACGATGTGAAGCGGCTGGCCGCCGCTCTCCGCGAACTGCTCAAGCCACTGCAAGGTTGGCCGGTACGCGCCGACCCTTCGATTCACCCTTTCAAGATCGCGGAGGCAATCGCGAAATTCCTCATACGGGCACGGCTCGTCCATCCACTCGGAGAGAGAAGCACGGCGGGAGAAATCCAGGCGATCAGACAACATGAAATCGCATTGTCTCCGCCGTGAGTCCCGGTCCGAACGACATGGCGCAGCCGCTCTGACCGCCGCGAGCCGATTGCATCAGTTCGCGCAGCACAAACATCACGGTCGCCGAGGACATATTTCCGAACCGGCGCAGCGTTCGCCGCGAGGCGCAGAGAGCTTCCGGGCAAAGCTCGAGCCCCTGTTCAACCGCATCCAGCACCGAGCGGCCTCCAGGATGGACGGCCCAGAGGTCAACCGCGCCGTCCTTCGAGAACGCGCCGGACTGATCGCGCAGTGTCTTTGCAATCTCGCGGGGCACGCGGCCCGAAAGCACCATGTCAAATCCACCGTCGCCGATGCGCCAGGTAATCAGGTCGCGCGTGCCCTCGATTTGCAGCGCATGAAAGCCGTCCATCTCCAGTCCGCCGGGTTCGCTGGTAATGAGGCTGGCCGCGCATCCGTCTCCAAAAATCAGAAACGACAAAACCTCCTCCAGGCTCTGTGTTTCGTGCAGGTGAAGCGTACAAAGCTCCAGGTTGACCATCAGCACGCTCTGCTCCGGCTCCGAGCGAACGATGTGGCGCGCCTGCTTCAATCCATTGATGGCCGCGTAGCAGCCCATAAAGCCGATCATGGTCCGCTCGGTCGAGGCTGCGAGGTTGAGATGATCGAGTATGGCGAAGTCCAGGCCGGGCGCATACATGCCGGTGCAGCAGGTCACAATCACATGGTGAATCCGGTCCCGCTCCGCCGCCGTCAGCGCGAGCCTGTCGAGGGCTTTGGCCGCGAGCGCCGGAGCGAAGCGCTCGAACAGCTTCATCCGCTCCGCCGTGGAGGGAAAACTGCCGAGCCGATACACCTCAACAGCATCGCTGGCGTTGGCCGCCGTGGGCCCTCCCGCCTGTAGCGGCGAAAAACGGTGCTCGATTTCCGACTTCGCGGCCATGCGCAAAAACAGCGCGCGTACACGCTCTTCGGCAAGCATCCGCTCCGCGAATCCAACGAACGCCTGATGAACATCGTGTTCGGGAACCGCGGTCGCGATGCGGTTGATATAGGCGCGTCTCATCGAATATCCAGCACCCGCATAGACGAATTAGAGCACGCCAACGGGCGGCCGGATGTCATTGGCTTGTCACCCAATTGCGTGGACACGTTTTTGGATGCGGTGCAAACGGCTCAGCGAAGAATGGCTCATCGCTCCCGTTGGAGCCTTCAGGCGAAATCTACAAAGCGGCCGACGGACGCCCTTCCAGAGGATGGGATTGAGCACCGCTTGGCGAGCGGCTTGTTCCCGCCCTTGCGCCCGCCTGAGCCCCGTTTTCGGTCTGCGTTACCAGTGAGCGTCCCTTAGATGCGGTTTCTTTGCAAAACGTACTTGCGTTTTGCGCGGGAATGTTTAGAATCCTTTCAACAATAAGAACACTGCATGACCCTATGCTTCCGCTGAGAAGCTTTTGCCTTCCCAAGGCAGATTCGCACACGTATCCGTGTGTCTCCCGTGAACTGCTTTGCCGCCGGCGGTGACAGCGCCGGATACCGCTAATCGCAGGTCCAATCCCGCGCGGCCGCGGGTCTCGCGACGTTCGTCGTGACGCCCTTCGTGTGCCCGGTGGATGAGGCAAATTGCAACGACCGTCCGACGAATGCCTGGCCGTTCCGGAGCGCGAACGCGAGTCCGCGCTGGTTGAACGCTGCCAGGATGCGAAAGAAACAAGTGAACATGATCAGGAAAAATGTCGTCGTCTTTGTCCTTCTGAGCTTTGCGGCCATCTCGATCCTCGCCGGATGCGGCGGCCCGGATGCGTCGCTTTCGGCCAAGACTGTTGCCGCAGGCGGCAGGGACGGCGGATCCGGCAGCGCGCCCCCCACGAATGGAGGCTCCTCTGGCAGCGGAAGTTCCGCAGGGAGTGGAAGCTCCGCTGGCAGTGGCAGCTCCTCTGGCAGCGGCAGCTCCGCCGGAAGCGGTAGCTCCGCTGGTAGCAGCAGCTCCGCTGGTAGCAGCAGCTCCGCTGGTAGCAGCAGCTCCGCAGGAAGTAGCAGCTCGGCAGGAAGTGGAGCGTCCTCTGGTAGTGGCGGAAGTTCCACTGCCGCAGCCAGCAGCGGCGCTTTGATTCCATCCGGCGCGCTCAGCACACGCAGCATCCAGAAGCTAAGTAACTGGGAAGGCATCTACGATACGGGAACCGGGGGTGGCAGTTCCACGTCCACCGGCTCGATGAGCCTTACCGGATCGCCCTCCCGCAGCGGCTCCGCGCGAAAGTTTGAGACCAGCTATACGAAAGCGGGCGGTGAACGGTACTGGGTCTCCTTTGGAGCGGACACGGCGTCCACCCATTTCCTTTACGACGGCTGGATCTACTTCGATAGCTCAGCCAAAAACATCGCCAACCTGGAATTGGATATGAACCAGGTGCTTGCGAACGGACAGACGGTGATCTACGGCGTCCAGTGTGACGGCGGCACGGGCACCTGGGACTATACGAAGAACAGCGGCACGCCCCAGAAACCGAATGACATGTGGGTGCACTCGAAGGCGGCCTGCAACCCGCGCAAGTGGAAAGTGAACACCTGGCACCACGTTCAGCTCGAGTATTCGCGCGATGCACGCGGGAACGTGACCTACAAGTCCGTGTGGCTGGATGGCGCGAAGCAGGACTTGAATGCCACGGTGCCCTCCACGTTTGCGCTGGGTTGGGGCTCGACGTTGCTGACCAATTTCCAGGTGGACGGAGTGGGAGCCACCGGAGCGGCGATCGCCTACCTCGATGACCTTACGATTTACCGGTGGTGACGAGACCCCGGCGAGGCGGAGAAGCAGGTTCATTCGTTGGCCGCGCCACGGTTTCCGATAGACTGGAATTCACGGAGAGGTGGCCGAGTGGTTGATGGCTCCGGTCTTGAAAACCGGCATAGCCGAAAGGTTATCGGGGGTTCGAATCCCTCCCTCTCCGCCACTTACCTGTAAAATCAGCAACTCTCCTTCGTGGCACGCACCTTGCGGCACTTGCCTTGAATGTTGTCGTCGAGCAGCGATTGGACCTTGTCCCAGATCTCGCGATCGATGATGGCAGGGTGCTGGCCGGGATAAGATTCCTTCTTGTGTTTGATCCGACCGAGGTAGTGTGGATTCCGCAGCACAGTGTAGAGTGGACCGCGGAAGAAGTGGTTACCAGCACGACTGCAGATATTGTTCTCGCCCAGCCAGTCCTCGAGGCTGTGCACACTTCCTGAGATATATTTTGTGCCGCAGCCGTCAAAGTCAACTCAACAGCAGTACGCCCAACGCCTTCATGTTCACCATACCTGCGAGACTTTGATCGTTCTATTCAAATTCCGAACGGCCACGCCCCGGTGTCCTCATACCAGTCGTAGTTTTTTTCGATCGCAGGCCGGAATTGCCAATGGTCCGGTGTGGTGTTGTTCTGCCAACCAGCCGCAATCGTCTCAGATCTGTGAGTTGCTAGCTCGAACGCGGCACGCACTGCATTGCGCTGTTCCGCACCCATTGCGGTGGGCTGGGGTGAGATCAGCAGCGCCGCCCCGCTCCTAGCTACCAGATCAAGCCATTGCCGATTGCAGGACCACGGAGTCTCCGCAGTGATCGGAACACAGTCTGGATCGAGGGCGAAGAACGAACCGTGCTGGGGCAGCCTGAAGGCCAGTGTATTTACTCCCATGCGTCGAGTACGTTCCCAAACTTTCCCGCTCACGTCATCGCCGGTACGCTGAGCATCGAAGATGCCAGCACTGATGTGGCCGATGGTATTGCAGCCGATCAGCAGTGTGCGATCTCCTGCGGCCTGGCGGATGGACTGGTAGAAGCTGCGAATGATCTCTGCATTGGTTCTGCTGCGATCATGGAAGCTCCAGCCTGGAAGCGTCGGCTGGGCATGCATTTCGAATCCCCACTGCCCGAGAAGATCATAAGTGGAAAAATCATGCTTGATTAGTTCGTAACCCCAGCCTGTGGCCTGAGTGACTTTGGCGAGCACACTCTCCAATGCTTCGGGAATGGTGGGATCGAAAGCGAGTTCGGCTGTTCGGTCAGTACGGTCCCCGAAGCGCGCGGAGGGCAACAGCAAGCCGCGGGACGTATCGACATCTGCCTGGAGAGGACGGATCCACAAACCAGGCCGGACGTTGTGATCC
Organism: Acidobacteriaceae bacterium; assembly: GCA_049680085.1. Classification (GTDB taxonomy): domain Bacteria; phylum Acidobacteriota; class Terriglobia; order Terriglobales; family Acidobacteriaceae; genus Silvibacterium. Next base: position 24,697 of record JBAUHD010000168.1, on the reverse strand, counting down.
CGGATCGCGGCTGCAAGTGCTGCCATATTGGGAAAGGCCTGCTTATTGTTCCAGCCGGCGTCAATCACCGTAAAAGGGCGTGGTCCTCGCGCGGGGGCTAGAGAGGCGATCAGTTCCGCATCGCGGACAATCTGATCCGCCGAGTTGTGGCCATAGGCGTAATACCAGTCGTTGCTGCCATATAGAGTGACCCCAGGAAGGGGAGAATCACACATTCTTCGACAGAAGAGGCGCGCGGCATCCAGAGTGTTCTCACCGGGGATTCCCTGCCTTGTGACCACAGTGGCTGCAAGCAATTCCCGGTGATCCAAAGCAACACCCGAGCCTCCATTGCAGACATTCAGCCAGAGAGATATCCCCTTCGGATCGATCTGCCAGAAACAGAGCGCTCCCGCCCCGGTTTTTACTCCGTATCCATGGAGCGCCTCGCGATCGGCAGTGAGAAAGTACCAAGGCAACACACGTTCGGGAACTAGAGATTCCCAATGAAGATCGCCGTAACTGCGCTCCCACGCGTCGTTCAAATAAACGAGGCCGGTGTCGACAGCAGCGCTCCACCGCAAATGAACGTGTGTGGGCCGAGCGTTCGTCGTTGCTATGGTGATGGGGAGATGGTCGTGCTCGGAGGCAGTGGTCACCAGCATCCCTGGGCTGCTCCAGCGGATGCCCGAACGGCTGAGTTGGGTGGGATGATCGAGTCCGCAGAATACAGTGACAGAATCCGGAGCCCGCAAAATATCAATGAACGCAGTTGTTCGGCTAAGCGATCCTGGCTTGAGAGGCGGATGGAGGATTTCTGCGCTCGAAGACAAAGTAAGTCCAGCGCAGGCAACGCCCGCTATGAGTTCTCTGCGAGTTATCGGCGGCATTTGGAGTCCATTTCTCTAGTTGGGGCGGGGCGGCAGAGTGCCGCGCACCTCTTCCAGCTTGTCGGCATGTGCGATTGATTTGCCATCACACAGCACCTGAAGGCCTTTGCCCCGATGATATCGTTTTCCGGTTCGATCATAGAGAATTGTTAACAGGTGTCCATGATAGGGCAGGCCGTCCAAAGCAAAATAACTCCAAGCGTCGGTTGGCAGAAGAGGGTGAACAATAACTTCATTTCCAGCCTGCGGCCTCAATCCTATCAGGCCTGTGATGATCAAGTCGGCATACCCTGAATGGTTGTAGTACCGACCGCGATTCTTCGGCAGCGCGTGTTGGGCAGTGAGGATATCGCGCGCGATCCATTCTCCGGTATCCGCATCCAAATCTTCATCGATCCACGGGATTATTTGCCCGTTAGGAAGACGAATGTGTTGAGAGTGCGTATAGGTACTAAGCAGGCGGAAATAGTCGCCCTTTGTCATTCTTATTTGCTTCTGATTATTCAGTAAATTTGCCAAAGCGACCAGGGTTTGCGTTGTCGCATACGGCCACGATGGACCGTTCCAGAGGCACTCGTGATGCACCTTGTAGCGAAAGCGTGGACTGCTCCGCTCTGCAGTCGTAGGCCCGTACTCGCCCGAAAAGCCCTGTGGTGAAAACAGGACCTTCCACGCCACGTCATGATCAGGTGGAGGAATGTTGAAATACCATGGAATGTAGCCGATCTGCTCACGAACTCCAGACCATCCTGAACTCGCATGTCGCGCCACTGTCTCGTAAAACTCGTCATGCGGATTCCACAAACGGCTTTCGATCAGTTCCCGCAGCTGGCTGGCTTCCTCCAGATACTTGGCGGCAACTTGCGGCTCGGCTGCCATCTTCGCAATCCGCGAAATCGCGATCGCATCACCAAACATATAACTGTTGATTGTCGGCCGGTACCCGTTACCGCTGATGCTGTCCTCCATCCCGTCGCGATCGTCGATCTGCCAGAATAGTCCGTTTGGATCCTGGTGCGTCGCCCTCCACGCTTGGTAATTGCTTTCAAGCGCAGGCAACAAGCTGATTGCCAGATCGCGGTTCCCCGTCGCCAGATATAGTTGATAAACCGAGTCCGCTGCCCAGAAACTATAGCGCCGCGGTTCTCCATTCGGACCAAACCAGAACCTTGTGTAATCGTCAGCGTATTCCGGATCACGCAGCCATCGTGCCTCTCGGATATGGTGACCCGCTGCCGTATCGATCGTGTTGAACTTTCCCGACCATGGGACCTTATCCAAAAATTCGGTAATGACGTACCCGTCTGGAGTCCGCTCAAGATGCTTTTGGAATGAATACCAGCGGAAGTAGTAAATCTGGTTCATCTCTGCATCGGGCGTGTCCAGCCACGGAATGTTCTGCACGAACCACTTCCAGGGAAGCGGCGGAGCCGTGCCTAACATTTCCTGCTCATCACGCGCGAAGCCGGTAAAGTAATGCCGGAAGCTCTCCGGTTGTAGCACCGGTCCGGAAGCGTTGTTTTCGGCCTGCGCTCCCGCATGAAATACGGCTGCTAGGCAAATGGTAAGACTAGACCACAGAACCCAGAATTTTCCCGTAGTCTTCATGCAGGCACAAATCCGAGGTCTTCTGCGTAATGATATGCGAGCCCGATTTGTTCAAAATGATCGTGCCGCCCGTTGTACCAGAGCATCCAGCGGCCATGAGAATAGACCGCAAACGGCTTATAGCACGCGTCCGCATCCCAGCCCCCTGGGGTTGGACGGATGATGGGATTACCTGCATTTCTTACCCAATTATTGATGCCGTCTTTCGATCGCGCCATACCAATCTGCGCGTGATCGATGTCTCGGAAGCCAATGTAAAATGCGTAATACCATCCTTTCCAGCGTAGAATCTGTGCCGCCGCCACCCGGTTCTTCTCCCACGGATACCGGGGATCTGCTTTCATCACAGGGTTAGCAGGGTTTTTATCCCAATGCAGTCCGTCGCGGCTGGTGGCATAGCCGATCGCGTTCGGTTCGTACTGCTCGCCAGCGGAGTACCACATCTTCCACATCGCAGTCTCGTTGTCCCACAGCACATCCGGGCACATCACGGCAACACCTTCCCAAGGCGCCTCCGCCGCGAGGACCGGATGCATTGACTCCCGCTTCCATGACCTACCATCGGAACTGGTAGCGTAGCCGATCCAGGATTTTCCATCCGCCTGCCCCGTGTACCACATGTGGTATCCGTCGTGTCGCCTAGCTACAGTAGGACGGTTGATGTCCTTTTCCCACCCCGTCGACAGACGAGGGCCAAGAACGATCTCCGGAGGGCTCCAGTGGATGCCGTCTCGGCTTTCTGATAACGCGACGCTCTGCTTAGGACGCCAAGAAAGCCACATCCTGTAGACACCACGTTCCTCTAGCACACTTACGTCAAAGCAGGTTCCGTATTTCCCGCCCAGCACCGGATCACCGGGATACTTGATCCACTTGCCGCTCGCAACTTTTCCCAAGCGCGGCGCTGCGTGCGACAGCGAGGCGTCGAGGCCAACGGCGGATAATACGAGCATCAACTCTCTTCTATTCATAAGTCACGTAATCCTAGCTCTTTGTCACAATGGAAGTAATAGACGTACTCGATTGAGAATCGCCTGCCGTTTTCGTTCGTGCATCGCAAGACATGAGCTGTGAAGTCACACTTCAGAATCCTTACAGCTCAAGAGTGCATTGGAGGTACGTTTCAGAATTTAAGGTGAAGAGATAGCTGGACACTCCTCGGCGCATCAGCGCTGCTGATAATACCGAACCCCTGAGTGTTTGGTCCTACGGTATCGTTGTAGCCAGGGCTGTTCAGCACGGTGTGGTTCAACGCGTTAAATGCTTCGGCATGGAAACTGAGCTTTACCGATTCCCAAATTCCAAAATCCTTGTCGAGACTTGCATTGAAATCCTCGATACCCGAAGCGGGCCCCTTCCAGACACCGACCGTCGCATTGCCAAGGAACATCCGCTGCCCCTGCCCTGGTAATGTGGCTGGTACACCATTCACGGCCGTCTGATTTGCCCTAACAAATTTACTCGGATCAAGCCAATTCACACCGATCATCGATCCGCCCGACATCACGACCTGTTTACGGTTAGAAAGCAGTGCGCCGCCCCCGGCATAGTTTGCATAGCATCCGGCTGAACTGAAGTTGAACTCGTTGCAGTTATAATCTCCCACACTCCCGTAACCCCCGGTGCTTGCCGTTCCAGTGCCACCGATCGCCCAACCACCAAAAATTTTATGCACTAACGTGTGCTGGTGCAGGAATAAGGGAAGATTGTAACGGAACGCTGCGGTTATCTGGTGCACAGTACCTGGGCTGTAGTAATCAAGCGCGCAGTCTGCTTGATACCGGCAACCCTGTTGAGCCAAGGTACTGCTGTACGTATAAGTTCCCAACAGCGTCAGGCCATAGGAGTACCTCTTATTGACCTCGACCTGCAGGGAGTTGTACCAGGAGTTGTAATCGGAGTAGAAGGTGTTGATTTGGTTGAATCCGGCCGCATAGTATGGCTCACGCGAAAGAACGTTTGCGGCGTCATTCGTGCTCCCTCCAGGGACAAACCTGGGCCAGTTCTGGTTATGGGTTTCAAATAAATGAGTCCCGTGAGTCGCAACCCACGCCGCAGAGAAAACGTATGAGTTGATCGGCTCAATCTCAAATTCCAGATTGAACTTGTCATACAGGCCGTTATTGAAATTCTTTGCGATTCCTTGAGTGGAAAGAGGGCTCGGAAAGACCAACGTAGCCGCTGCCGAAGATCCCGCAGTTGGCGCGGTAAACGGGAATGGAACGCTGCCGTATTGTGCATAAGGCTGAGAGAGATCGAGCCCCGGCCCTTGAGTGGGATAATAGTTAACTCCGAAAGGTGCTGCCGTTGTATAGTTGTTGAAATTCAACAGATACTCATAATCCGTGTAGAGCCCGTAGCCGCCCTTGAGTGCGGCCTTATGGTTCCCAAGAAGGTCCCACGCAAATGAAAACCGGGGACCCACGTTGTAGACATTGCCTGACAAGTTCGCCTGGATGCCACGATCACCAACAGTAACCAGCCCGACCGGAGCTGTTGGAAACACCGTCGATGCCTGATCTGGACGGAAGGTCACAAAACGGTTCTTCTCCTCCGCAACTCCGAAGTATGGCTGTAGCCTCGCACCAATCATCACTGTCAATCGCGGCATCAGCTTCACTGTATCTTGGATGTACGCTTCTCGTGCCGGATAGTTCACGATCAGGCTCTGCGAACTGTTTTGGGAAAAACTAGCGCCAAACTGCCCTAGTGGGCCGCCATTCAGCATCATATCCGCCATTCCATTCCCAGTTCCGCCATAGACGTTATTTGAATCCTGAAACGAGACATTGCCTCCCGCGCCCCAGGTCTGATTAAAGACCTCGTGGTAGTTGCGGAGTTCGAAGCCGGTTTTGATGGTGTGACGTCCCTTAGTCCAGGTAAAATTGTCCGTGATGTCCCAAGTATGTTGGGTCATTGGATTCGTATACCCGTTGTAAATGCCCATGCCCATGCTGCGCGGGGTAGAGAGTTGCTGAACATCCGGCGCCAGATAATCACCTACCGAGTTAATTCCGGTGTTTGATGGGTTCACTACACCTGTACAAGGTGAGCACGTGTTCGTAACTGAAATCTCGGTCTGGGTAAGCCCCAAAACGAAGTTGTTCAGCATCGAAGGCGTGATGGTATAGGTATCATTCACAGCCCAAACCTTTGTTTGATCGGGTTCACCCCAGGTTGCCTGGGGATTGGGATACTGAGTTGCCCACGATGCTTCCCCAAATTCGTCGTACATGTCCTGGAAAGTCGGATTGTCGTTGTACCACCACAGGCTTCCAAAGATGCGGTTCTTGCTGCCGATGTTCTCGTCGATGCGCACCATCCAAGTCTGAATAAGCGCATCGTATGATGGATTCCATGTGAACGTGTCAGTCCCACTGGTTGGCTTGGGCATAATGGCTGTGCCACCAGAAGAATTGAGAGTTTGCCCAAGTGGACCGAGGTCTGATACGGGGATCACTGGCATCGGCACGCCATTGACGATTGGAATTCCGTCTGGCGAATTGGTGAAGTCTCCGCTGCGCTCGGCGTCGGTAATGGTCTGTCCGCTCGTCGTCGAATTCTTTGACGTAGACGTGCGCTCATACGAGGCGAAGAAGAACGTCCGGTTCCTTCCGTTGTACAGTTTAGGCAGCCACACCGGACCGCCTATGTTGCCACCGTACCATTCCTGGTGAAACGGCTGACGCCGAATACCCTGGAAGTTGTTCGACCAGGAATTCGCGTTCCAGGCTCCATTTTGCAAATAGGTCCAGAACTGCCCGTGGAAATCGTTGGTCCCGTTCTTCAGCGTGGCCTCGATCTGTCCGCCTGCACCACGAGCCACCGAGGCATCAGGAAGTGCCGAAGACACGCTAAACTCGGCGATGTTCTCTGACTGTGGGAAATCGGCGGCGGCAGAACCATGCATGTAATCGTTCATCGCCGCGCCGTCAATTTCGTAATTGTTAGTTAGCTGTGATACGCCATTGAAGCTGGTTACCGGAACGTAGTAACTGGCGCCAGTTCCAGCTGCTGTTGCACCCGGCATCAACACTTCCATTGATTCACGCGGGTCGCGACCAGATACCGGAATCGCTTCCATGAGATCGGGTTCAATGGTGGTCAGGTTGTTCCCTGTTTCTGTGTCCACCATCGCAGACGATCCCGAGACTGTGATGGTCTGAGTTGCCGCCCCCACTTGCAGTGTCACAGGAAGCGTGGCAGCCCCTCCCGCATGGAGGATGACCTCATTCGCTACAAAAGTCTTAAAGCCAGAGGCAGTACAAGTGACCGTGTAGGTCCCAGCGGCAATTGAAACAAACTGGTAAAGCCCACTGCCATTGCTCGTTACTTTTGCCTTGATGCCGGTGTTCACGTTATGCGTGACGATGACTGCATTCGGTATCACTGCGCCGCTCGGGTCCATGACTGTGCCGGCCAGGGACGCAGCGATATCCACTTGCGCGTGTAGCAGGCACACGCTCACAGCAAGAGCGAGCGCGAGGAAGATCATCCGCCTCAACCCGCCGGGCACCCATAAACTGAAGTGTCCTCTCCCGATATTACTTAACTTTCCGTCCATATTGCCTCCGTGAAATTCGCGATCATTGCCGTCGTCGCTGCTCCACCGGTTTGCACCAAGCTGATGGTTAACTCGGTTTCGGCTGCGACAGGCGATTTATTTGTTTCTTGACCGATGTAACTGTATACATTGCACCAAAGAATAATCATGATGGCATTGCACCATTTTGTTATGGTTCATCTGAACCATTTTGTCGTTATTTCTGAACTGAGCCTCGGACAAAGTATTCGTCGCTAATCCCTAGCCGATGAGTACCTCGAAAGAGCTCGGGTTGGAATGCACCGGCGGCGGTGCTTTAGGTTTCGTAGAAGAGAGTTTCCGGCCCAGGGATGGCTCCGATGGTCGTAGCGCGAACTTTTACGGTTAGAGGTGACTGAGAAGAGCTATGGCGAGGAATCGCAATTGAGTTATCTGAACCAGACACTTGCGGAGAACCGCTACGGGCTGATCGCCGCCATGATGATCACTCACTTGGACGGCGGTCGCACTCGAGAACTGCTGATCGCAAATCTGCATCAAGATGATGCAGGTGATCCAATCGCGCGCGCCTTTCCCCCGCTCTTCTTGCGTGTGACCAACTGACTCTCTCCGGAATTCCGCTGCAACGCAGCTATCGTCGCCGTTCACCAGCTAAGCTCGGCTTCCGTCCGCGGAATACCCGTCGTACTCGGCCCCAGCCAGATGCGACGGGTTTTCCCAATGCAGCAATCAATCGCTCCGTTGTGTTGGTCCACAAATAGACCTCGGCACAGACCGTGGTGCCTTTGCCCGGCTCACTCTCCACGCTGAAGTTGCCCCGCACAGCACGAACCCTCTCTCGCATACCAGCCAACCCGAATCCCTGAGTTCGCAGTGTTCTCGATTCGAAGCCGATGCCGTTGTCGCGGACAGTCAAACGCACGCCAACGGGCATATATTCCACAGTTACCTCCAGCATTGACGGGTGACCGTGGCGGAGAGCATTCGCGATGGCTTCCTGCGCTACGCGATACAACATGTCCATCGTGGTCAGCGGAAGCCGTGCGGTCGTCCCCCGAGTAAGAAAGCGCGTGTTCAGGGCACACTCCGACGTGCTCTGCTCCAGCGCCATTTGAATCGCCGAGTGCAGATCCATACCCTCGGCCAGGGGTTGTGGACGTAGCATCATAATGCTCTGGTGTGCCTCGGAATGGCTGTGACGTACCATTTCCAGTGCTAGATCCAGATGCCGGAGGAGACGGTTGTTATCGCGCGGTACAATTTTCTTCGCCGCCTGAATCTGGAAGGATAAACCCGCGAAACTCTGCGCAAGTGTGTCGTGCAGTTCATGGCCCAGCTTGGCACGCTCCGCCATAATCGATCGAAAGCGCGCCTTAAGCATCTGCACCACCGCGATTTGCCCGGTGAGAATCAGAGATGCCAATAGGATTCCCAATTCGAACAGGTGGGTCGGGCTCCACCACGGGGGACCAGCAATTACTGATGCATCCTGAGCCGATCGCAGCAGCACCGCAAATCCTCCCACATATTTGGTGTCTGTTGGCCTAAGCGAACAGATCCCCTGAATGCGCAGGACAGATCCCGTTTGCAAGGCTGGGAATAACGAATTTCCCTGCTCACTATTCATGTGGGCCACGAATTCATGACGCCCGTTCCTCAGAATTAACCAAGTGTTCCCGTTCCACTCCTCTGTTTTGATCAGTTCGCCATTAACTTCAATCAGCAAGCCAGCGAATTTTCCTAAAGAAGCCTCTTCCGACGTTACGGACAAAGGGGGCATCGGAGAACCGTGCCAAAGCAAGACGGCATGACTTTTGCTCAGAACTAGCCCCATTTCCGTTTCATGTGCATTTCCCGTCACCAACAATTCATCCCCAATTCTTAAACCTTGCGCAGACAGATCCTGAATTGCCGCTCCGCCCGTGGGGTCCTGAATGTATGAGGGATCCCCATTGAGCGTCAACGTTCCCCGAACGGTCACAGTCTCACCGCGCTCCTGCGGAAGCATCGCAACCTGCGCGATTGATTCGTATGGAGCGCTATGCGAGGCTCTTGCGGCTGGTGATGCCTGTAGCCCGATCAAAACAGCAAATAGCGTGGCCAGTATGCCCATAGCTTTAGTCCCGCCCAGTTATGAGCCCGGTTGCTCTTTCAGCGCAGTTACGCGGATATTCTTCCACTGCCCTCCAGAATCGTAAGAGCGCAACCCGATCTTTCCCCGTTTCGGACACGGCGCCAACTTGTGATCCAGCCGGACTACATCCTTCCCTCCATCCCGCCAGGCCAGCGCTTTTAGGTCGCACCCGCGAACCTCCAGATGAATGTGGTACCACATGCTGGGAACGATTGAATGCGGCAGTGGCTCAGTCGCCAATTCGTCCCACGAGTGGTCTGCCACCCCCATTACGAGCGATTCGTCCCGAACTCGCAGGCCTACATAAATGCCGCGGTAGGAATCCACTCCAGGCTCCGCGTCTGAGACCCTGACAATAATGCCCGCCTCCCCTGTATTGCTCAACGCTATATCGGAATCCATAGCGTAGTCGCTCCAGTAGGGCGAACCCGTTACCAGCTTTGCTCCACGTTCATTCGACACATTCACCATCGCTCCCGACTGAACCGTCCAGTTTCCGTCGTATGCAATCCATCCTGAGGTGTCTCCGCTTGCGAAGTCGTCATGACAGGGCAGTCCATGTGTAGGTGAATGAAGAACTCGGAAAATGCCACACGTGGCAAATAACCCCACCGGCACTGCCAAGGCGAACACGATTAAATCCCGAATTAGCGATCGCATAGATAGGCCTTCACAAGCCGACCACTCTTTCTGGTTGATTGATGCATGGGGTACAAGGGCATCGAAAACTCACTCGCTGCCCCGCGTCAAATTTTCCCTCGTGAGAAGTTCCACGCTTACCCGTCTCGGAGGAGGAAGTGATTGCCCATGGATACCCGCCAGCGCCGCCTGTGCCGCAAGATAGCCAATTTGATACGGATCAGAGGTGACCAATGAATCGAGTTTTCCTTCCCGAAGATTAACCGTTAGAAAAAGATCGCGGTCCGACCCGATCAGTGCTACCTTCCGGTGTGCATCGCTGTCCTCAAGCGCCAGCATGGCTCCTTGCGTTGCATTGGCGCTCACGGCAAAGATCGCCTTAAGATGCGGATAGCTACTGACTACTTCGCGCGTGCTCTGCTCGGCTTCCATAATCTGGACGGCTCCAGGTGTTTCCGCTACTACGCGGATGCGCGGATAAGTAGCGATCGCCCGAAGGAATGCATTCGCCCTCAAAAGGGTCTCGGGTGTCCCTCGGCTTATCCCGACAATCGCCACTTCTCCGCTCCCGTGCATCACCACGGCGGCCCTTGCCGCCGCGATCTTCCCAAATTCCACCTGATTTGGTGTCACCGATGTCAGGTTCTGTCCCGTCGGCTGGGCAGGTCCAGTCTGCACGAAAACTACCGGCAAATGTCGTTCCGAAAATTCGTTCACCGTGGTGGTGACACCCCAGATATTCGTCGGACCTAGAATGAGTGCTCGCGCGCCGTGCTGCACAGCATTTTCAGCAATCTGGATCTGTCGGTCCAGATCACCCTCTCGCGCTGGACCATTCCAGTAGACTTGATAGCCCGCAGCTTGCGCCGCTGCGTCTGCTCCACGGCGCATGTCCTCCATAAAATTTGTGCCCGTCGTTCGGGGAATAAACGCAATCATCGGAGCAGCGGGCTTCTTCCGCAATGCCGGAATCAACGCGGAGAGACAGCCGCAACCAACACCCAACATAGCAACCAATACTGCTCGCAAGACCCACCCTAACCGGGGTTTCATCGGCATTCTTGCCGTTGGTCTTCCGTCGCCGGTCACCCACTCGCTCTCATAGTTCACAGGTGCTATTCCCTCCTGACCAGTCCTCGGCGCAGAGCAATGGTTGCAGCTTCCGTCCTATCTTTTGCATTTAGCTTGGATAGGAGACTGATCACGTGGTTTCTAGCGGTGATGTCGCTAATACCCAAGACCCGCGCTATTTCTTTGTTGGTAAGTCCGTCCACCACCAGTTCGAGTACCTCCTGTTCCCGGCTGCTAAGTGCAGAGCGTCCCATGCGTTCAGCAAGCCGCATGGCCAGTGCTGCCGGAATCCGCCGCTTGCCCCGATGTACGGCTTTGATCGCTTCGACCACATCTTCTTGTGACGCGCTCTTAAGTAGATATCCCAGAGCCCCAGCTTCGATTGCATTGAAGATATCCTCATCCAGCTGATAATTCGTCAACACGAGCACCCTGGATTCGCGATGACCACCGCGCAGTCTATGGATGACTTCTACACCACCCATATCCGGCATACGCAAATCGAGTAACACGACGTCGGGATTCAGCTTCTCTGCGGCTTCAAGTCCTTCGCGTCCAGAACTTGCCATTCCCACAACACTGATTCCCGATTCGCCATCGAGCATACTGTGCAGACCTCGCCGCACGACCGGATGGTCATCAACAACCAACACCCGAATACATTCTTTCTCCATCACCTTCATCCCCGTCCGGCTCTCTCCAGGCTCACGGCCCGAAGAAGTATAGCAGCCGCTTTCCTGCGCTCTCCACCAATGGTGCGAATGCACCACCGAATAATGGTGCATCTGAATCATTGACGCATGTTCTCGCCCCCACATACAGTCTCAGCAAACCTATTTGGGCTTTCATGAAGTCACCAATTTGGCCAAGTCGAATCATGCGGAATGGCTCCGTTCTGAAAGTCAATCGTCGATTCCTGTCAGGAATCAACATCCATTGCTTCTTCCTCTTGCTGATTGCCGTCCATGGCGGAGCCTGCTACTTGTATGCCCAAGTCACCACAACTACGACCAAGAATATCCCTCGTCTGGCTCAGCAGGCTGACGCTGATCTTCACAACCACAAGCCGGCGGATGCAGCAGCAATCTACAGAGTGATTCTAGCTTCAGCTCCGGATAATATCGCTGCACGGTCCAATCTTGGCCTAACCTATTATTTTCAGGGCCGTTATTCCGAAGCATCCGGAGAGTTCCGTGTGGTGCTTCAACACAGTCCGAACCTCTGGAACATCGTAGCTCTCTGTGGCCTAGCCGAAGCCCAATCCAACCAGGATGCGGATGCGATCCGGCACTTGACAATGGCTCTCGATCAGGTGCGAGAGCCGTCCTTGCGCATGGCAGCAGGAACCCGACTCTACAGCCTCCTGATGGGCACCGGCGATCTGGAGCGTGCAGTTCACGTGGTCGCGAAACTGCAGCAACTCGATCCTACAAATATTGACGTGCTCTACGCCGCCCACCAAGTTTACTCGCTTCTTGCCTATCAGGCATTTCAATCAATGGCGCAGATCGCACCTGGCTCTGCTCGCATGTATGAGTTACAGGGAGATGAACTCGCGCAGGTAGGCAACATCCCCGCCGCCATCATCGCTTATCGGCATGCAATCGCCCTTAATCCGCACCTTTCCGGCGTTCATTTTGCCTTAGGCGAAGCGCTTAACATCTCCCACTCCTCTGCGGGGCAGATGGAAGCCGAAAGTGAATACCAAAAGGCGCTCTCCGACGATCCCCAGGACGAACGCGCTGATTGCCGACTCGGCACGATTGAGATGAAGCATGCACACATGCCCGCCGCCATGCACTATTTTCAGAGCGCCCTCCGCCTGCAGCCCAACGATCCTGAAGCCAATAGAGACTTCGGCATCGCACTCATGGAGTCTCAGTCAATTCAACAGGCAGTCGTTTACCTGAGTCGCGCGGTTCAGGCCGATCCCTCTGATGAATCCGCCTATTATCACCTCAGCCTCGCCGAAAGACGCGTTGGCAATCTACAGGCCTCCAAACATGCCATGGATGAATTCCTACGCGTTAAGGCTAAGAGAGACGGCCTCACGCACAATTTTCAGAGCGTAATGAATGCTGTAGCATCCCCTCGGAAAAATGGAGCGACCCTTCCTTCTGGTACTCCTTCCGGCGCTTCTCCGAGTGGACCGGAGTAATCGCCCTACTGTTTGGGACGGGGGGTGAACAGCGCGCCGGAAAGCTGGAAAGAGCGCCGCCAGGACAGCGACTCGCTGCGGAAAGATTCCAATGTGCGTCCGTTGCAGCAGATGAATGTCGAGGAGCGCCTCGTCGCGCCACACTCTCGGGCTTGTGTCCGAACAGACCCGCTGGCGCAGCACACCGAGGTTCAGCCGTCAGAACTTGGAAAGAAGCTGAAGATATTCCGGCTCCCGCACCACTTCCGGAAGCGAGCTTATGGATAAGGGAGGGCGCGTGGTTCTGCCGCCGGCGAACTCCTTGGAGTTGGTTTTTTTAGGCGCTGCTCCGCGTTGACCGGTTTGCCTTTCCCCTCGATAAGCGTAATGAAGCGGTCCACTGCGGGTGTGGTGAAGGATTCATCCATGCCGCTTGGCCAGCGGACTTCTATCTTGTCCACCGCCTTCGCCGCACCCAAGCCGAAATGCAGTCGCAGGTCGCTGCTCGAAATGTAGCTCGATCCGCTCCGAACTCCCTCGACCCACCGGCGGCCGGCGGCGTAGACCGTGACGCGCGCGCCGATTCCGTCGCGGTTGGAGCGCGTGCCGCGCGTGATAACGCCCAGCCAGTGATTCGCATTCGCCGCCATGTTCACCAGCAGCATGGGTCGTTCATCAATGTTATTCACCACGGCCGAGATGCGCCCGTCGTTCCAGAAGTCGGCAATGGCCATGCCCCGGCTGGACGCGAGCGTAGTAATGCCCGGCCCTGACTGTTTGCTGATGTCCCTGAACTTTCCGTTGCCCAGATTGAAGTAGAGCAGGCGCGGCTCCTGATAGGACGAGCCGAGATGCGCGTAGTCCACCTGGGGATAGACGTGTCCGTTGACAAGCAGCAGGCTGGGCCATCCGTCGTTGTTTACATCGAAGAACATTGTGCCCCAGCCCAGATATTGCGTGTTCAGCCCGAGGCCAGCGTCGTAGATGGAGGGCGCAAACGTACCGTCGCCATTGTTGCGATAGAGAGACGAACGGTCGTCGGAGAAGTTGGTCTTGAAAATATCCGGACGGCCGTCGCCGTTGTAGTCGCCGACGGTAGAACCCATCCCGGCTTGCTCACGGCCATCCTCGTCGTACGCAACGCCGGCGTCCGCCGCCACGTCGGTAAAGGTTCCATTCTTGTTGTTTCGGTAGAGGATGCTGGGTGTGCTGTCACAGGCGAGGTAAATATCAGGCCAGCCGTCATCGTTGTAGTCGAGCGTGGAGACACTGAAGCAGTAATGGCCGTAGGTCTTCGTGATGCCGCTCGCCTGGCTCACATTTTCAAATTTTCCATTCCCAAGATTGTGGTACAGGATGTTGGTTGTGAACGGCAGGCCGCGCGGCCCGCTCATGACCGGCGTGCCCTTCCAGATGCACGTAACGCCCTGGCCCGGTTCCGGAAGCGTCGCCATGTCGAGTTGCACGTAATTCGCGACCATCAGATCGAGCTTGCCGTCGCGGTCGTAGTCCACAAACGCGCAGCCCGTCCCCCACATTTTCCCGGTACCCGACACGCCCGCCGCCTCGGCAACTTCCTTGAAGCTCCCGTTGCGTTCGTTGTGATAGAGCCGGTTCGTTCCGTAATAGGTGATGTAAATATCGTCGTAGCCATCGTTGTCGTAGTCGCCCACGCACGCGCCCTGTGCCCATCCCGTAGCGGTCAGTCCGGCGGATTTGGTTACGTCCGTGAATGTGCCGTTGTGATTGTTCCGGTAAAGGTGCGAGGTCGGCTCCGAGCCTGCAACCGGCTCGCCATCGAGGGTCTGGCCGTTCAGCAGCAGAATGTCCGGCCAGCCGTCATGGTTGTAATCCAAAATGGCGACGCCGCTCCCGGTGGTTTCAAGGATGTATTTCTTGATGGCCGGCTCGCCGTTTACGTTCCTCATGTTCAGGCCGGCCTGCCGAGCCACGTCCTCAAACCAGGCCGGCCCCGGATGATTCGCGTTAGGAGGGTACGGCTGCCGGTGCGGTTTGCCGTGCGGCTGGGCCGTGCAAACGCCGGCAACGACAAGAGCCGGGATAAAAGCGAGAACGCGGATTGCTCGTTGAAGACGGGTTGCGGCGGTCATGAGACAGCTTCTCGCAGTATGCTGAATGCGTCATGCGTATCTTAACGCTTCTGGCTT
Source organism: Acidobacteriaceae bacterium (assembly GCA_049680085.1). GTDB lineage: Bacteria > Acidobacteriota > Terriglobia > Terriglobales > Acidobacteriaceae > Silvibacterium. The sequence goes on along the minus strand of JBAUHD010000168.1, from coordinate 9,528 downwards.
TTCTGCTCGCCGCTCCGGTTGCCGTATTGGGCCAGGCCACTCAGCCTGCTTCTACCGGGACTCCGCGGCAGTCGCTCACGCGCGCGCATTCGCTCCTGCAACAGGGCGATGTAGCGCAGGCAATGGCGATCCTTCAACAGCTTGAAAGCGCCCACCCGCCGGTAAAGGGTCTCCAGCACGAGTTGGGCATCGCCTATTACCGCACCAGCAAGCTGGCCGAAGCTCAGAAGGCGTTTGCGACGGCGATTCAGGAGGATCCGTCCGATAAGGAAGCCATCCAGATGGAGGGCCTCACGCTGTACCGAATGGGGCAGCCCGCGAAAGCGATTCCTTACCTTGAACGCGTGCGCGACTGGATGCCCGATGCCGACGCCGATTCCAACTATGTTCTCGGCCTCTGCTATCTGAATGCGCGGCGTTATGACGACGCGCGCGAAGCGTTCGCCAGAGAATTCAACGTGGAACCCGGCTCGGCGTCGGCGTATCTGCTGCTGGGCAATATGCTTATGCACGCCAACCTTCCGGAAATCGCCGCGGGAGAAGCGCAAAAGGCGCTGCAACTTGATCCGAAGCTGCCGCTGGCGCACTTTATGCTGGGCGAGGTTTATCTGAATAAGTCGGACGTGCAGGACGCCACCCAGGAATTCGAGCAGGAGCGGCGGCTGAACCCCGGCTATGCGCCAACTTACGACCGGCTGGGTGATCTTTACACGCGCATCGGCAAACTTCAGGAAGCGCAACAGGCTCTGACGAAGGCGATCTCGCTCGATACTTCCAGCACCGGGCCATTTATCCAGATGGGGAAAGTGCTGCTGCACCGTGATGACCCGGTTACGGCCATCATGTATTTGCGCCATGCTGAGAAGATGGATCCGTCGAATTTCATCACCCACACGCTGCTGGCGCAGGCTTACCGGAAGACGGGGCTGCAAGACGACTCGAAGCGGGAAACGGAATTGGCGTCAAAAATCCACGCTGCCGATGAATTGAAGCTACAGCCCGTCCAGTAATGGCTTAGTGGACCCGAATCGTGACCAGGTGTGTCTCCAGCGGCACTCCGCCGCCAATGGTCGTTTCGAGCACCGCCTCGAACGGATGAATCTGTCCCTTGGAATCAGTGATCTGCTTCAGCAACGCGGCGGTGGTTTCCGGGTGACACACGTACTCCACTGCCGCTTGCGTGCCGAAGGTTGTCAATCCGCTGAAGATCAACATGCGAGTGCCGGGCTGCACGCCGGGGCGAAGCGCCAGAATCGCATAATCAATCTTCAGGGGATGCTCAGGACGCGAGTACATAGCCGGCTCGCCGGCTTTCGGATGATGATTGACCACGCCCGCCGAGTCTGGCGTCGCCATCATGCTGAAGTCTTTTGTGGATTGCAGCACGCGTAGCGAAGCATCTTCCGCAGTGGATCCAATGAAGATAAGGTTTTTCGCCTGCGCCTCGTCCCAGGTCATCAGCAAGCTGCGCTTCAGGATGAACTGCGCATGGTGCGCATCGAAGAGGCGCGTAAGCATATAGACCGACGCCAATTCCCCAATCCCGGTGTAGGTATCCACAAGATTGCCGGTCCCCTGGGTCGCCGGCTCCATTTGCTGCGGCGCATAGCGCAGGCCGTCGGTGGAATTTCCGACAAACAGCGCATTGCTGAAGACCACCAGCGGCGGATCATCAGCATCATTTGTGAAAAACGGCTGCCAGAACTTGTCTACCGCCGTCCTGGCGGTGGCCTGCCGCGACACCGGGTGCCAGAACCAGGCAGCTCCGCCGGCAGCAGCCACGACGACAATCACAAGAAGCAAACCATAGACCAGTCTGGGGCTCCGGGCACTCGGCAGAACGGCTTTGGAAACGGAAGCGGAAACTTCAGGCGCCGCCAGGACAAGTTTCGTATGGGCGGCTTGCAGCTCCTGATCTCCTGGCTGAAAGACAGGCAGATAATGGCCCTTTGGAATCTCGACAATCAACTTTTCGTGCAGCCCCTCTTCCGCAAAGTAGGCAGCCAGCTTCTGCCGCAGCAGCCGGGCGTGGGTGCGGACAATGCTGTCTTCGCTGGAGTTGTAGCCGGGAGTGCGATGAAAAATCCGGACGCCGATCTGCTGCTCGGTCGCATCTTCCGGGGCCTCCCGAATTGCACATTCGGCTATGTAAAACAGGAATTCGCGCAGACGCGCGGAAGACTTAAGGTGCTGGCTGGCTGCGATGCGCTCGACCAAGGACCATCGGGCATCCCCCAGCAACTTCGCGCTCATTTTCGGAGCCAGGTTTGAAGCCGTCATTTTGGACTTCCGAGTATTTCACGGGGATTTGACCCGTCAAATCACAGTAAAAAACGTTGTAACTCCAGATGGAAGCGATCAGGATGCTTTCATCGCATGGCGTGGCCCACAACCGCGGGACCCTGACGAACGTCCCGAGACCGGTGCTGTACTTAGATGCTTGGCAGCCCAAAGGGTCGCACCTCTTTGCGCCTGACTGTGGGGGACCGGAAAGAAGATTCGAATAATACAAACCGAAACACTCCAGCAGTTTGGGCTCTTTGCGCTTTCAGGAGGCTAGTTATGGCAACGCAGCTTTGCGGAAGAGGTTTCTGTCTTGATAACGAAATTGTCCGCCGGACCCTGGGAAAATTGGCGCTCCTGCTGTTGCTCGCAGCGACGGCCGTTTTGCCCGCGAGCGCGCAGGCGGTCTACGGCTCCATTTTTGGTACCGTCACGGACAACACGGGCGCGGTGATTCCAAACGCCACCATTACGGTGACGGACATCAGCAAAAACACCTCCGTTACGGCCGTAACCAACGGCAGCGGCCAGTACCGTGTGGAACATCTCATCCCGGACACGTACGGCGTCACCGCCGCAGCCTCCGGATTCAGCCAGAGCAGCGCGCCGAATGTCGTGGTCTTTGCCGATACTGCGCCCAAGGTCGATCTGCAGCTTCAGGTCGGCGCCGTCTCCAACACCGTGACTGTTACGGCCGGAGCGCCGCTGCTCACAACCGACCGGGCGGACGTCAGCACAATTCTCAACGCTCGGGCCATCACGACCCTGCCTAACCTCCAGAGAAATTTCACCTCATTCGAACTTCTCACTCCGGGCACGTCTTATATCGGCTGGAGCGTCGGCCAGGATACGAATCCTCAGCAAAGCGAGCAGATCGAGGTCAACGGCCAACTGCCCTTTGCCACCGGCTATGAGTTAGACGGCACCGATAACCAGGATCCGATCCAGGGCGTAGCCGTGATTAACCCCAACCTCGAAGCCGTTTCAGAAATGAAAGTTACGTCGCAGGACTATGACGCGGAGTTCGGCGGGGCCGTGGCCGGAATGGTTACGGCGCAGACCAAATCCGGCGGCAACAGCTTTCATGGTTCGCTCTTCGAGTATCGCCGCTCCGATGCGCAACAGGCGCGCAATCCCTTCAACCAGATCGGGCCCGACTCAATCCCGTCCTTCGTCCACAACCAGTTCGGTGGGTCGATTGGCGGCCCCATCCGCAGAGACAAGCTGTTCTTCTTCGGCGATTACCAGGGGCTGCGGGAGAAGACCGGCACCACGATCACGACCGCGGTGCCCACCGCGACTGCGCACAGCACCTGCACCTCGGGCGGAGACTGCGACCTCAGCGATTATCTGAACCCAGCGCTTGGCGGAGGACCGCAGTATCAGGCCTATGATCCTGCAAGCAACACCGGCGGTACAACAGGCCGCACGGCATTTGCGGGCAACGTCATCCCGGCGGGCCGGCTATCCGCTCCCGCCGTCGCCCTGATCAAAGCCATGCCGCTGCCGAATTTTGGCAATGGAAGCATCTTCGACAATTTTGCCGGATCGGGCTCGGGTGGGTTTAATACCGATCAATTCGACGTTCGCATTGATGCGCAGTTTTCGCAGAAGTTTCACAGCTTCGGCCGGTATACCCGGTTCAACTCCGATCTGAACGGAAACCCTGTTTTCGGGGCGGCCGGCGGGCCGGGGTTCGGGCTGGGCAATTTCGCTGGAACCGATACCTCGCATGACCAGAACGTGGCAGCCGGCGGTGACTATGCCTTCTCAAATAGCTGGCTCACGGATTTTCGCTTCGGCTGGTTCCGGATCAATATCAATGACGTCGGGCCCGATTTCGACCAGCCGTTGGGCACTCAGCTTGGAGTAGGCGGCGTGAACCAGGGGGATCTGGCTATAACCGGGGGCCTGCCGCAGTTCAATATCAGCGTGCCCGCGAATGGATCAAATGGCAGCAGTGTGGTTAGTTACGGGACGACAACCAACCTCTACGAGCAGACCGAGAGCCAGTATCAGTTTGTGAACAACTGGTCTCACTTGATGGGGAACCACAATATTCGCTTCGGGGCGGACATACGTTACGCGCTGAACCACCTGGTGGGCGTCAATAACAACAATTTACCCTCCGGCCAGTTCCAATTTCCGGGAACCGTCACCGCCGGTCCCAGCAGCCAGGGCCTGGGCTATGCCACGTTCGTGCTCGGCGATGTCGGCACCTTCAACCGAACCGTAATTCAAAACACCAACGCCGCCGAGCGCCAGAGGCGCTGGTTCTTTTACGCCCAGGACCAGTGGCGCGCCACCCAGAAGCTCACGGTGAATTACGGGGTTCGCTGGGACCTCTTCTTTCCCGAAACCGTCGCGGGAAAGGGACAGGGCGGCTTGCTTGATCTGCAATCGGGCAACGTTCGCATTGCCGGATACGGCCCCTACAACAACAGTATGAACGTGAACATGGAGTACTCCCATGTAGCGCCGCGCATCGGTCTGGCCTGGCAGGTAATGCCGAGGACTGTAGTCCGCGCCGGCTATGGCCGGGCGTATGGCATGGGCTGGTCAGGCGATATCTTCGGCGAGGTGCTGACCTTCTCTTATCCAACCGCCGTGACACAGAACTTTAATCCATCGAGCAACTTTTCTCCTATAGGTTTTGATTTGAGCACAGGTCCGCCGGCGTATGATTTCCCGCCGATTCCATCGGACGGCAATTATCCGCTCCCGGATACGATTCAACTGCCTACTCGTCCGCTCACCATGCGTATTCCGACGATCGACGCCTGGAACTTGATGGTGCAGCAGCAACTCTCCCGCTCCATGTCCCTGCAGATCGGCTACGTGGGAAGCCATGGCATTCACAATATGTTCGACTCGTCCAACCAGGCGGACGTCAATCAGCCGACCATCGCCGGCTTCGATTGCATAGCCAGCGGCGCTCCCACTGGCTGCAATGAACCGATCAACCCCGACACGGGACTACCCTATACGAAGAATGAGCGCCAGCCCTATTTCGACGGCACCGCGCAAGGGCACCTCGGCGTAGGGTTTGGCGTCCCTCATGGCTGGACGCAGTCCTTCCGCTACAACGCCAACCAGGCCACGACCAAGTACAACGCGCTCCAGGTTGTCTTTGAGAAGCGCTTCTCGCAGGGCTTCCAGATTCTGTCGCATTACACCTGGTCGCAGGCCCGCGCCAACGAGTCGGATTACTTCTTCATGGACTCCAGGGCCGACTTCGGCAACAGCTACTACAACCGGCGCAATGTGTTTGTCTTCACCGGAAATTGGGACCTGCCCTTCGGCAAAGGCAAAGCAGTTGCCGCCAATGCTCCGGGATTCGTGAACCAACTCATTGGCGGGTTCTCGCTGAACGGGACCTCGACGTGGCAAAGCGGACTGCCCTTCACGCCTTCATACAGCTTGTGCACGCAGGACCAGGACATCGATGGCCAGGGCGGGTCGATGTGCCGTCCGAACGCGGTGGGCACTGGGCCGCAGGCGACCCTGCACGCAGGATCGTTTGATCCGGTAGCGCACCAGGTTCAATACTTCAACCCCGTTCCCACGCTGGCCTTTGCCGGGGACGTTGAGGGTCCATACCAGCGGCCCAATCCCGGTACCTTCGGCGACATGGAGAGAGACTCTCTCTGGGGTCCTGGTTTCGTCAATGTTGACGCGGCGGTCTCCAAGAAGTTCTTCCTGACCGAGCGGCTGAACTTCCAGCTGGAGGCGCAGGCATTTAACGTCTTCAATCATCCGAACCTGGGCCAGCCCAACGGCTGCGTGGATTGCGGCGCAAACTCCGGAATCATTACGGGTATTGTGGCCTCGCAGGACGGAACCACGATGCGACGGTTGCAATTCTCCGCCCGGCTCGCGTTCTAAGTCAGGGCCTTCCCTGGGCGCTCCAGTGGCGGCAGCTAGGTTTAAGAAGGGAATTACCTTCAGGCGGTGAACGCCGTCCCGCCTGGATAGCCACTCGTCCCTTGTATGTAGGAGAATGATTGCTGCTTCACCGGGGGGTGCGGGTTTGAGCAGCAGGCGAAGCAACGGCTGGCGCGCAATCAGCCTTTGGCTAATGCTTCTGGTTGCGGTTTGTCCGTTGGCTTTCTCAGCGGATGCGGACTCATTCGAGCCCGCCCACACAAACGCTTCCGCCCTCCAGATGAGTTCCGTAGATACCCGGCGCTTCGTCGCCGTTCATGGGCTCAGGTCTGTCGTGATGGGGTATCCCCGAACGGGATTAGAGGTGTGGGCCTATCCGCTGCAAATCCTTTCCGGATATCAGATTGGGTTCCGATCCGGGCAGGACGCGACGGAAACAGATGGCCGCCTGTTGCTGAGACGGATCATCGAAAGGCCGGACTCCGTAACCCGCGTCTACGCCGGGCCGGATTACGTGGTAAGGGAAACGCTATTCGTCCCTCTTGACCGGCCCGCGGCCATCCTGACGTACAGCGTGCGATCAGAGCATCCTGTGCTTATCAATGTGCACTTCAAGCCCGTGCTTAACCTGATGTGGCCGGGTTCGCTGGGCGGGCAGAGCACCTCGTGGGACGGGGATGCGTCGGGATACGTGCTGGAAGAGCCGGCTCACGGCTTCCGCGCCGTCATCGCATCGCCGGAGGTCGCGCTGCACGATGGCACGGTCAACAGCACGCTTCATCCTTCCGGGAAGCTCTCGTTCGCGCTTGAACCTCGCGTGCCTGCCGGTGCGGAGCCGGGCTCGGCGGCGGTGGCCAGTGTATTCATCACGCTGCTGGCTTCCCCGCATCAGGATGCGGCCTCGGCGGTTCATTCGCTGGCCAGCGATGCAGGGCAGCTAGAAGAGGCCGCGAAGAAGCATTATCAGCGCCTCTCAGACACTGCTTTGCAGATCTCAACTCCCGATCCCGACGTGAATTCCGCGCTCGCCTGGGCCGAGGTTGCTTTGGACCAGGCGTGGGTCTGCAATCCCCGGCTCGGCTGCGGAATTGTCGCCGGCTATGGCCCCTCGCGGGGCGCGCGGCGTCCGCAGTATGACTGGTTCTTCGCCGGAGACGGCCTCGTAGCCGCCAACGCCTTGATTGCCGCCGGCGAATACGACCGGGCGCGCGACGAGCTTCTCTTCATTGAGAAGTATCAGGACCCGAAGACCGGGATGATCTGGCATGAGCTTTCGCAAAGCGCCGGATACATTGACTGGTCGAAGTATCCTTATATGTTTGTCCATGTGGACATAAGTTTCGGCTATCTCAATGCGGTCGCGCACTATGTCTCGGCGAGCGGAGATACTAAGTTTGCTACCGACCACTGGAAGTCCATTGATGCGGCCTACCATTATTGCCGGTCCCTGATTGGCGACGATGGGTTGCCGCATATTCCGGCCGGGAAGGAAGGCGCGGACGAGCAGCATCGGCCCGCTGAAGACCTGGGGCTTTCCACAAGCTGGGCGGCCGCAGCCAGCGGCTTCGCCGCGCTCGCCAAAGCGGCTGGGCATCCGGAGCTTGCGGAGGAGGCGTTGAAGGAGAACCAGCGCGCACGGCAAGCCATTGCGACGCATTACTGGGACCCGGCGCATCACTTCTGGATCAATGGATACACCGCACGGCAAACTCCGATCTTTACTCGCCGGAGCGGTCCCGCCGATGCGATCACGCAGGACATCTTCACACCGCGGCAGGATGAGGAACTGCTGAATCAGATCGCGTCCTCAACGTTCCGAACCGACTGGGGCGTTCGCAGTGTCGCGACAGATTCGCCGATCTATGATCCGTGGTCATACGCTTCAGGCAGCGTTTCGGCACTGCACTCGGCGGAGATCGCAGCTATGTTCTGGACGGAAGATCGTCCCGAGATTGCCTGGTCAACGTGGAGATCCATCGTGCCGTGGAACCGGCTCGACTCGCTCGGGCACATTCACGAGGTGCTTGCGGGAAACTACTACCGCGAGCAGACCGAATCGGTGCCGGAGCAGACCTGGTCCTCAGCCGGACTTCTCGATTCCGCGGTGCGCGGGTTGTTGGGCCTCAATGTGGACGAGGCGCGAGACAGAGTGGTCTTTCGCCCGCATCTGCCCGCGGAGTGGGACCACGTCTCGGTTGCAAACATCCATCTCCCGCAATCGACTCTGGCTCTCTCGATGAGGCAGACAATGGATTCGGTCGATCTCGATATCCGAAACAACGGCGCGCCGGTTGCGCTCCTGTTTCAGCCGCAGATTCCACTGGGAGCGCAGTTCGTCAGCGCGAACTGCGGCGGCCATGCGACTCCGGCACAAAGCCGGCGCTTGACTGAAGACGAACATATACGGGCTCAGATCGTGGTTCCGTCTGGCTCCAGCCATTGCCACTTGCAGTTCACCGGCGGCGTGTCGCTCATTCTGCCGCCACATCAGTCCCGCATCGGCGATTCCAGCACCGCCGCGATACTCACTCAGCTTACTTTGAAGAATAAAATCTTATCGCTTGATCTGGACATTCGTCCGGCAAGCGATAACTTCCTGTTCATCCGGACCCCATGGAAGATAACCGGAGTTACAGGGGCAATGATTCAACCTTTGCCGGATAACTTATATAAGCTCCGAATTGATAATCCCGACGGCAAGAGCGGCGGATATAGGCCGGTCTCCGTTTATGTCACCTTTGCGCAGAAGTAGTCTGGTGCGGGGCTCATCCTCAGGGAACGCCGTTGTCCGCGCTAAATCGCGTATTGGCGGACAGGTAGTCCCAGTCTGGCCAGATGCTGGATGGACAGGTCCGCCGTCTGGTGGTGAACGAAGATGCCTCCGGCTTCTTCCCAGAGATTCTGATACTTCAGATAGTCGTCGACCAGGATGTCTCCGGGGCTGCGCAGGAAGCGGCTCTTGTCGCGGGAGCGGCAGGTGATGATCTCGACGCCGGGGAAGTGACGGGCGGCCCACTCGACCTTTTGCGGCTCGGCCCATCCACCGGCGGGGCAACCCGTGAGGATGATGGGGTGAAGGTGCGCGATGCTTTGGTAAAGGCGCATGGCGTCGGGCAGCAGGGGTAAATCGCCGTAAAAGCTGCCGCAGCCACTGATCCTGCTCCAGAAGATTTTGGTTCCCAGGGCGGCTTCGGCTTGGCGCGAGTTCTGTTGGAAAAGTTGTTCGGCTGCCCGGTCGAAATCGGCGAGCACGCCGTCGCAGTCTAAAAATATCTGGCTCATCTTTTAGGATAGCAGTACATGAAGGTTCTGGCTTTCGTTCTCATCGGGTACACGGCAGTGATGCTGCTGATCCACGTG